>NZ_JANSHF010000021.1:0-26275 GCF_047461475.1 Synechococcus sp. WC10meta | reverse complement strand
GGTGTTGGTGCTGGAGTTCGAGTAGGCGTTGGCACCGGAGCAGGAGTGGGTGTCCGTGCAGGGGTTCGTGTAGGCGTCGGCAGTGGAGCGGGAGTAGGTGTCGGGGCTGGAGTTCGAGTAGGTGTCGGCACGGGAGTGGGAGGGGGTGTCGGTGTTGGCGTCGGGGTGGGGGCCGGTGCTGGCGTTGGGGTGGGGGAGGGCTTGAGTGTAGGGGTTGGGGTGACTTCAGCAGTAGGGATCGGCTCCGGCTCTTCCTGGGTATCGCGGATAGTTGGGCGCGGCCAGAGCAAAAAAGCAGCTAGCAGAGCCACAGCGCCTCCCCCAACCCAGAGCCACTTCAGGCTGCTGGTGGAAGGCTGGCGAACCGTTCGGGAAGCAGCTGGTGGCAGAGGAGTATCCGTTGGTGGGGGTGTGGCAAGGCGATCCTGGGGAGGGACAGCCGGGAGCGTGTCGCTAGCTTGGATGACTGTGGAGGGCGCTTTGGCCGTTTCGCCTTCGGTTTTGGGGGAGAGCTCCGGTGCAGCTTCTGCTGAGGTAGCTTTCCGCTCAGCGATGTAGTAGGGGATCCCCACACCTGGAGGAGGGATTGGCTCCTCTTCGATGAGCTCTAGATCCTCATCGCGGATGTCCTCAAAGGTTCCTGGGCCTGACCTGGTGGGGGTGCGCAGTGGCGGGGAAGCAGTGTTGGGGAGGAGGACGGTGCTGGCTTGGCTGGGGGGAAGTTGGTTGGCCACCGTCAGCTCATAGGCTTGCAACAGCCGCTCTGCCAGCTCCTGCATGGTCTGCGGCCGCTCGTCCGGGTTTTTCTTCAGACAATCCATCACCACCGCTACTATGGCGGGTGGGATCGGCTGGGGGGCTGTCTCTGGGTTGATCTCAAGGGGGTTTTCATAGCAATGGGCGTGGATCCAACTGTGCAATGAGTCGGTTTCCAAGCGAAAGGGCATGGATCCCGTCAGCATCTCGTAGAGCACCACCCCTAGGGAGTAGATGTCTGAGCGGGCATCCAGAGATTTGCCGCGTACCTGTTCAGGAGAGGCGTAACGAGCCGTGCCGATAAATCCGCCCCCTTTTTGGGTGCCTAGACTAAGGGTGTGATCCGCCAGCGTTTTGGCCACGCCGAAGTCGAGGATCTTGAGCTGAGACGTAAGCTGGCCATCTTGAAAAACGCGCTCGACAAACAGGTTGCTGGGCTTGATGTCGCGGTGAATCACGCCCCGAATCTCGCGGCCTTCCACGTTAGCTCGGAAGGTGTGGGCAAAGTGCAGCCCTTCACAAGCCTGCAGGGCCAGCCGAATGGCCTGCCGAACTGGCAAGGCTCCTTTTTCTCGGATTAGCTTCCCCAGATCCTGTCCCTTGAGGTACTCCATCACCAAATAGGCGTGCTCCCCCTCTTGGCCGTGATCCAGGACTTTGACGATGCGAGGATGTTGGCCTAGAAGGGTGCTGACGCGGATCTCTTCGGCAAAGCGGCGGCGCAAATCATCGAGCTGGGCGTTCCCTCGGCTCAGCAGGGTAGGGGCATACAGGATCTTGACCGCCACCTCTTGGCCGTTGTTGTGTAAGTCCAAAGCCCGAAAGACGGATCCCATGCCGCCACCACCGATTTCCTGAATCAGTTGGTAGCGGCCGCCAAAAATGCGATTGGTGAGATCGGGGACCATAGGTTTGCAGGCACAAAGCAGCTTGGGCAGGGATGTCCATACGATAAACCAATTGCTGGAGTTTATACCCGCTCACTCAGGGATCCCGTTTGCTCCCTAAGAGGGGATAGTCATCCTCAGACCCTCTCTCTGGGAGCAAGAGGTAGGGGTAGTGCTCCGGGCCACTCGCGCGTTCGCAACAGCGCAGCAATAACGACGTAACAAGCTGTTTCACTGCCATTCGTTAGATCAAAAAATTCCCAGTAAATTGTGAAAAAAAGCGGAAGAGAACGCTTGAGGAAATTTGTCTGGGCAACCCCCAGCTTGAAGAGGGATGATGGGAAAGGATCCCTGCGCGAGGTCAGCCATGGATCTGGGCTTGGTGGTGATTGCCTACAAGGAGGGGGATCGCCAGAGCAAGGCTACCTGCCAGCTGTGTGCGGAGCAGCTGCGTCGGCGCGGCGTTACGGTACTGACGGCTCCCACTGGCTTGCACCACAACCCCTACCCGGTCTTTTTGGAGGCCACCTCGGATCCCATCGATTTGGCGGTGGTGTTGGGAGGAGATGGCTCAGTGTTGGCGGCGGCCCGCCACCTTGCTCCCCATGGGATCCCCATTTTGCCCATCCAGTCGGGAGGCAGGCTGGGGTTCTTGGCCCAGTCAGAGCAGGTGCTGCACCAGGATCCCTGGGATCGCATCCAGGCGGGAGACTTTGTCCTGCAAGCCCGCATGATGTTGCAGGCCCAGATTTGGGAGCAGCCCCAACTGGGACAAGGGGCTGTCCCTGGAGAGGAAAAGCAGGAGGGCCGCCCGGTTAGCGAAGTGTACTACGCCCTCAACGAAATGTGCCTAAAGCCCATCAACCGGGAACGCCTGCCCGCCGCCATCATGGAAATCGAAGTCAATGGCGAGGTCTTGGATCAGTACCACGGAGATGGCGTGCTGGTGGCTACTCCAACGGGATCCACCTCCTACACCTTGGCAGCCAACGGCCCCATCCTCGAGCCTACCTTCGAGGCCATCATCATCACCCCCATTTGTCCCCTCAGCTTGTCCAGCCGGCCCATTGTTATCAGCGGCACGGCGACGGTGGAGATCTGGCCCCTTGCCGATCCAGAAGGGCTGACCCGCCTCTGGACGGATGGTGTCTTGGCTCAATCGGTCAACCCTGGCCAGTGGGTGCAAATTCGACGCGCTCCCCTGCCAGCCAAGCTGCTGATCTTAGAAAAAGACCTTTCCTACTTCCGCACCCTGCGAGAGAAACTGCAGTGGGCCGGCAGCCGCATCTACATTCCCACTACCAACCACTGCCCGCCAGGGAGATAGGGAGGCCTTACTCAATCGGAATAAATTGCAGCAGGGATCCCGGCTCAACGAGATGACCTGGCACCGCTTCCCCCTCCTGAGGAGGGTGAGCTAGGAGCAGGCAGCGATCTTGGGGAGTGAGGCTGAAGCCAGTAGGGGAGTTGGAGGGCCCTTGGGAGCCCAGCTGCGGATCCCCGACGAACGTCAGTTGGGCTAGGAGGGCCAACAGCCAGTCGAGATGGGCCAGATCGGCCCCGAAAGCAGTTCGCGTCTGCAAGGTGGCCAGAGCCACGGGGTAGCCTTCTCGAATCAAATAAGTGAGGATCCCAGCGCAGCGTTCTACAGCCCGCTCCAGCTTGTTGCGATGCGCTTCAGGGCTTTCTCCCCGCGGCTGCCAGCGATTTTCAAAGCAGAGGACAATGGCCTGGGAACGGGGGCGCTCCAGCTCCCGCACGACCAGTTGATCTCGCTTGGCCGAGATCTTCCAATGCACAGAGCGCACATCATCTTGGGGACGGTATGGCCGCAGGCCGAGGTAGTCCCCCTCCTGGCCGGGCTGAGGGCGCAACTGGCTGCTGCCGCCAAAGTGCTCCCACAGCAGCAGTCCCTGGACGAGGGCAGGCTGGGGAAATACAATCACCGCCTGCGGCTCCTCGATCGCCACTGCCTTGCGAAAGAGTTCAAAAGGAAAGCTGGTGGCAATCTCAAAACCCTGCAGCTGCCACACCCCTCGCCTTGGGAAGGTGTGCTGATAGAAGGTGTCCAGCTTGGCACCGGGATCCAACCGCAGCACATAGCTGGAAGGCCAATCCGTCCGCTTCAGTCCCTCGATGCGTTCCCTCACCTGGAGGGAAAAACTGGGCAGGCGGCGTTTGCGATTGACCAGTGTCAGCCCCACCAAGACCGGCTGGCCAGCAAAGATGCGGCTGGGCAACTGCCGGCTCACCTCCAGATCCTTGAGGGTAAGCTCGGAGAGGAGGCCGCTAAGAAGAATGAGGCTAAGCAGCATCCCCAGAACCAAGTAGAGAGGATTGTTGCCAGTGTTAAAGGCGGCAATACTCACTAGGAGCGTGATCCCAACAAACCAGCCCCCGATGCGAGTAAAGCGCAGGCGGCGTAGAAAACGAACGCGCTCTTTCGATGACAGCTTTGCAGGGACAGCTCCGAGTTGGGGAAACTGGTGCAACCACGGAAATAGTTGAAGTAATCTTCGGCTGAGCTTCGATAGCACCTGAGCTCCCTCCTCCAGGGCTGCTAGGGTTCTTCTGCCAAGATTTCAGCAATGGCCAGGGCCACCCGCTCCTGTTGCTGGAGGGTCAACTCAGGAAAACAGGGCAAAGACAACACCTGGGCAGCACAGAGCTCGGCATTGGGCAAATCTCCAGGCTTATATCCCAGCTTGCGGTAGACGGGCTGGAGATGAAGGGGAGTAGGGTAGTAAACTCGGCTGGCAATGCCCCGCTTCTGCAACTGCCGCTGCAGTTGGTCGCGCCGCCGCGAGTCGGTTGGGTGGGAACCGGGCACCCGCACCGTGTACTGATGCCAAACGGAGTTTCCCCCCTTTGCCACCTTCGGCAGGATTAGGCCAGGGATCCCTTGCAACAGGCGGTGATAGCCCTCGGCAATGGCCTGCCGCCGCCAGTTCCACTCCCGCAGGTAGGGCAACTTGACCGACAGGATTACCGCCTGCAGCGCGTCCAGACGGCTGTTGAGGCCGATGTATTCGTGGTGGTATTGGCCAACTTGGCCATGTTCTTTGAGGATGCGCACCTTGCGGGCCAGTTGCGGATCCCGGGTCACTACTGCCCCACCATCCCCTGCGGCCCCCAAGTTTTTGGTGGGAAAAAAGCTAAAGCAGCCGATATCTCCCCAGGTGCCCACCGGCTTGCCTCCCCAGCAGGCCCCTATGGCCTGGGCGCAATCTTCCACCACTGCCAACCCATGGCGTCGCGCAATGGCCAAAATTTGGGTCATGTTGGCCGCCTGGCCAAACAAATGCACGGAGATTATGGCTTTGGTGCGCGGGGAGATGCTTCTTTCGAGAAGCTGGGGATCCAGGTTGAAGGTGCAGGGATCCACATCCACGAACACCGGCCGTGCCCCCACCAAATCGATGGCCTCGGCGGAGGCAAAAAAGCTAAAGGCAGTGGTGATGACCTCGTCGCCCGGTTGGATCCCCAGAGCGCGCAGGGCCAACACCAAAGCATCGGTGCCGGAGTTGCAACTGACGGTCTCCAGATCGCCGCCGCCGAGAAACTGCGAAAACAGCTCCTCGAACTGCCGCACTGCCTCTCCGCCAATGTAGCGCCCAGAGGCCAGCAAAGCTTCCACCTGAGGCAAAAGGGTCCTAGCCAAAGCGCGGTATTGCAACGTCAAATCCAGCAGCGGGATCGGCTCATCCGTCATGGTGCTGCCTTTTGGGGTAGCGGCCACAGCCCATCATCGAGGATGAGAGTTCCAAAATTGGGCCTTTTTGTAGCTTAGTTGCTGAGAAGCCGCTGGGAGCCAGACCCGCTCCGAATTGAGCCCAACCTGAGCTAGAGTAAACGCGGTACATCCCTGGCCAGGGATCCCCTAGGCTGGATACAGCTATCGACAGGATGTTCTATGGAGATTGCTTCTCAAGCAGTTCTCGGCAAAGCCCCTTTGGCCCCCCGAATTCTCGCTTTGGTGCCGGGAGGGATTGGCGACCAAATTCTTTTCTTCCCCACCCTAGCGAGTTTGCGGCAGCGCTTTCCAGAAGCGGAGCTGGAGGTGTTGGTAGAGCCGCGGGCGGCAGCTGCCTACGAGGTCTGCCCCTCGGTGAATCGGGTGCTGACCTTCCCATTTAAGGAGCAACTTTCGCTAGGGGATATCAGCGATCTGCTGGGGCGAATCCGCGAGCGGCAGTACGACGCCGTGCTCAGCCTGGGCAGAAGCTTGTGGGTCAAGCTGTTGCTTTGGCTAACTGGGATCCCAAAGCGGGTTGGCTATGCCCCGCCAGGGCCTGGGCGACCTTGGCTGACCGACCCGGTGCCTCTAAAGCTGGCCCAATACGCCGCCAACATGTACCACGACCTGCTGCAGGGGTTCGGCATTGCCGCACCGGCAGGCTTGCCCCAGCTTCGCCTCAAAAAGACAGCCCTGGAGTGGGCTGAGCAGGAACGCAAGCGTCTGCTGGGGGAGGGCAGCCAAGATTATGTGCTGTTGCACCCTGGCGCCAGCCAACTGTCCCAGGAGAAAGGCATCCAGAAGATCTATCCCCCAGAGAAGTGGGTTAGGGTGATCAAGGGTTTCCGGGAAAAGCGGCCGGAGCTGCCGCTCGTGCTGGTGTTGGGGCCAGAGGATGAGAAGCTGGCGGAGGGCTTTCTGTCGCAACTGCCGAATCTGCCGGTGAGCCGCCCGCCCCAGCTAGGCCAACTGGCGGCCTTGATTGCTGGCTCCACCCTGCTTTTGTGTACCGACAGTGCCCCCATGCACCTGGCAGTGGCCACGCAAACTCCCCTGGTGGCTCTGTTTGGCCCTACAGACCCAGAGCGGCTTTTGCCTTCCGAGGGGCCGTTCCGCGCCGTCAAGGCCGCCAATGGGGTGATTGACTCCATTGCCCCTGAGCAAATCCTAGAGGTGATCTTCCCCCGCTAGAAGCAGGGCTTGCCATGCGGACGAAGGGACTTGAACCCTTACGCCTTGCGGCACTAGATCCTAAGTCTAGCGCGTCTGCCATTCCGCCACGTCCGCAAGAGGTGGGATCCCGCTCACCTATGCTAACCCAAGCTGGCTCTGGCTAGCTCGGCAACTAGCTTGCGGCGACCTTCAGCTCTTCTGTGGCGTCCAAAACCATCCAGCTTTGCCCTGCCGTTTGCTGCCACAGCTCAAAGTGGAGATGCGGCCCAGTCACCGCTCCCGTTGCCCCCACATAGCCAATGAGGGATCCCTGCTTAACCCCTTCTCCTGGGGTGACAGCTACTTGAGACAGGTGACCATAGCGGGTGCGCCGGCCGCCAGCATGCTCCAGGACAACCGTGATCCCCAGATCTCCCAGGGAGCCGGCACTCACCACCTTGCCGCTCAAGGCAGCCAGGACTGGCGTGCCCAAGCTGGCCCCCAGATCCACGCCGGCGTGAAACTCCGGCTGACCCTTGAGGGGGTGAATCCGCAAGCCAAAGCCAGAGGTGATCGGCGCGGGGTGGGGCAGCGGATAGAGCAGTCGCTCTTTGCTGGGGGACAAGGTGGGCAAGGTCAGCGGCGGCAGCTCAGGGGTTTCCTCAATGCGAAGCTCTCCCCCTGGCAGGAGAAGGAGGCGGCGGCCGGAGCTGCGCTCCACCAACACTGCCGGCACCCCACTTTCCGGCTGAGCCTCGGTAACCTTTGCCGGCTCAATAACAATTTCCCGGCCCACCCCAGTGCGGGTTGCCGCCTCCAGCGGAAGAGCCTGGCTTGGTTGAGGAGTCAAGCCTAGGGTTCTCAGGGTGTCTTGCGGCAGGGGAAGGGCACCATCTTGCAGCAGCGCCTTTGCGGCAGGGGTGTCCAGCGCTGGCCCCACAGGGGGAGGAGGGGGCAAGGGCGTCTGCGCCAACAGCGCCGTGGGAGAGGACCAGAGCAGGCTTAGCCCTACGCCTAGACTCAGCCCCAGCCGCCGCAGCTGCCGCCCTCTTGCTGCCGAGCTGCTGCACAGCCAAGAGGAAAGACGCTGCCCAAAAGAGGTGGCCACCAAGGGCTCCATCACTCCCAGCCACTGGCAAGAGACATTTGATAGCTCAGGCGCACCTGGTCGGGAGAGAGGACGAGGATCTGCCCCCCCTGAGTTTGTACCCGCAGCCTGCCATCCTCGGCAAGGCCCAAAACCGTAGCCGACGCCTCACCTGGGAGCCATTGGATTTGCGGCTTCACTGTCCAGGTCTCGTACTCGCAGCAAACAGCAGCAAACCCCTCCTTGAGCCAGACCTGGAACCCCCGCTCCATCCCCTGCAAAACCCAGGCGGCAATGGCGGTGCTATCCTGCCGGCATCCCAAGATCTCAGCTAAATTGATTCCCTCGGCGGGCACGGGATTGTTGATATTCACACCTACGCCGGCCACCAGCCCCAGCAGTTGTCCCCTTTCCCCAAAGCGGCCTTGCACCAGGATCCCCCCCAGCTTGCGCAGAAAAGCCGGCCCCTGCCTGTCCACTATCACCAGGTCGTTGGGCCATTTCAGCCGCAGCGGGATCCCCAACCGATGGCGCAAACTGCCGGCAATGCCCCAGGCCAAGGTTAGGGTCAATTCCAGCAGGGAATGCCGCAGGGGAGGGGATCCCAGCCAGACCGACAGGTACAACCCCCCTGGCTGCGAGTGCCATACTCGCCCGTGCTGGCCCTGGCCTGCCCGCTGGCGAGTGCTGACCAGAACGGTGCCCAGGGGCAGAGGTTGAGGGAAGCGGCGACCCCAGTCCAAGAGCAGCCGGTTGGTGGAATCGGTTACTGCCACCTGGAGGAGGTGATGCCCCCAGCCCCCTCGACCCACCAGGGATCCCAGCCGCGCGGGGGAAAGCATGGCTTGAAACTAGCTCAACACAATATCTTCTGCTGGGCGCTGGGCCAGCCGCTTCAGGTTTTGGTAGCGCAGCATGTCCAGTAGGTCGTTGCCAGAGCGACCCTCCAGGCGAGCCTCCAGGTGCAGCGCTTGCCCTAGGGCCTCCACTGCCTGCAACCGCGGAACTCCGCGCAACACCAGCCGGTCCACAGCGTAGGCATCAGCAGCCAAAAGGCGGCGGTCGTTGGTCTGGTCGCGGCGCAACTGCCAGAGAGCCAAGCCGCTTAAGCCACCGGAAACCGTTGCCCCCACCGGATCCTGCTGGACCACCTCGAAGATCAGGCTCAAGCCCCCCAAGGCGGCAATAGCCAGGTAAAAGTCGATCTGCCGCGAGGCTGCCCGGCTGTAGTAGCCTACTTTGTGCAAGAACAACCCCGCCCGCTGCAAGGGGGTAAACTGCCGCCACTCGTAGGGTTTAATAAAAAGCCGCAGCTGCCGCTCCCAGGGCAGTTGCCGCCGGCCTTTGATTACGACCGTCTGCCGCTCCGAGGCCGGCAAGATCTTGACGCTCTCTCGCATGCTGGCCGGCAGCAGATCCAGCAGGCGGTCAATCTCAGCCTGCTCGAGAACGTAATCGTAGCCGTTGTCGTAGCCGTAGTACTCCGAGTTCATGCCGGGCCCACTCCTAACCCCATCGCCTGACGCATCTCTCGCACCGCTCGCTCCAACCCCACCAGCACTGCCCGACTGATGATGCTGTGGCCAATGTTTAGCTCCTCTATGCCCGGGATCCGCGCCACCGGGCCCACATTCCAGTAGGTGAGGCCGTGCCCAGCATTGACCCGCAGCCCCAGTTGAATGGCCTGTTGGCTAGCCTTCTGCAGCTGGGCCAGCTCCGCCTCCCGTTGGGCTTCCGAGGAGGCCTCCGCATACCGCCCGGTGTGCAGCTCCACCCAGCGCGCCCCCACCTGAGCAGCAGCGGCAATCTGGATGGGATCTGGATCGACAAACAAGCTGACGGGAATGCCAGATCCCTGCAGTCGGTCTACCACTTCACCTAGGCGTGAAACCTGACTGGCCACATCCAGTCCCCCTTCGGTGGTAATCTCTTCCCGCCGCTCGGGAACCAGCGTGACATAGTCGGGCTTGATCTCCAGGGCAATGGCCACCATCTCCTCTGTTGCCGCCATCTCCAAGTTGAGGTGGGTGCGTACCGTCTGCCGCAGCAGCCGCACATCCCGCTCCTGAATGTGGCGGCGATCCTCGCGCAGGTGCACCGTGATCCCATCTGCGCCTGCCAACTCGGCAATGACGGCAGCGGCCACCGGGTCCGGCTCGACGGTGCGGCGGGCCTGGCGCAGCGTGGCCACGTGGTCGATGTTGACTCCAAGGCTGACCAAGGCTAACGTTCTCTCGTGGCAGAAGATCCAAAGGAATGCTCCTAGTATTACATTATTCAATCTGGGCTGCTTAGGGACAGGCGAGGCAGAAACCCCGGAGGTCAAGGGCCTATGATCGAAGACGACGCTTTTCCCCTCCGGGATCCCTGCAGGCTTGCCATGACCAATCCAAATGCCTCTTTGGCGGTAGGACACCCTTCTCTAATTGACCGAGCGCGGGTGGCGGCCCTGATTGCCCAATACCTGCCGGTGGAGATTTGTATCTACTACCAGGTGGTGCCTTTGGCCCTGGATACGGACAGCTTGATCCTGGGCATGGTGGATCCCCAGGATTTGGCAGCCCTGGACTACGTGAGCAAAATGCTGGCTTACTCCCAGATCTCGGTTGAGCCAGTTCCGATTACGCTGGAGCAGCAGCAGGAGTTAATTGCCCACTACTTCAGCCATCCCCCCAGCCCAGCAGAGGTAGAGCGGCTCCGCCTGCAGGCCCAAGCCAGCCGCACCACCCCAGAAGTCCCCGCTCCCGTAGCCGGGCCGCCCAGCCACCCAACTCCCACCCAGCCGCTGCCGGCACGGCCAACTGCTCCGCCCTCTCCTAGTGACGAATCGGAAGAGACGGTGCAGCAGTTGCTGAACTCGATGCTGCGGCGGGCTTTAGACGAGAAAGCAGAGCAAATTTTTGTAGAGCCCCAGGAGGGAGTGCTGTGTCGGGTGCGCTACCGCCAGCAGGGGATTTTGCGGGATCTGTTCAAGGAACTCTCGGAACCCATCCGGGCTAGGCTAATCGCTGCCATGAAGCGGATGATGGCTCTTGATCCCAGCCTCATCGGGGAGCCGCAGCAGGCAGAAGCGGAGCGGCTGTACCGGGGGGAGCCGCTGGTGCTGCAGTTGCGCATTATCCCCCAGCCCTCCAAAAGCGGGCCAGGCTCTCCTCCCAGGGAAGGAGCCATCCTCAGCATTCTGCGAGGAGAAGCCCTCCAGAAGTACCAGCAAGGCCAAAACCGCCTCCGCGTCTCCGAGACCTTGGCTTTGGCCCAACAAACCCACCAACTGCTGCAGCAGCTGCAAGTGGCCCTTAGCAGCACCCTGGGGAAGCTTAAGCAGTATCCCACTCCCCCTGACAGCAACTGGCCCCTGATGGCAGAGACGTTAGCGGCCATCCAGGCCCAGGCTCAGATGCTTGCCATCCACCAGCAGGACTGGGAAAAACTCACCTCCGGCAGTTGATCCGCTAGGCCTTTGGCGGGATCCCCCTGCTTTTGCCAGCTCCCCACGTTTTTGCGAACCTAGCAGTCAAAATGACGCCGGCAATAACGGTCGCCCCAGCAATAAGGCCAAGACGTTCCAGCCGTCCTCCGCTGCTCTAAGCAATACCAGATCCCTGTATAGTTTCTCGACTCGCGCCAAGGGCTTTTCGGTATCCCCCGCCAGCCAATCAGTCCGCTGCAAAATTACTTCTCGACTAAGCGCTCAAGCTGTTCTTCTGTTGAAATCGCCATCAAGTTTTGCCAGACGTTTGCCTTTCTAGTGCCAGGAAAGGGGACGGTCTCCGCTCCTGCCGGGTGCGATAATCTGGAAATCGTGCAGTCATGCGCGTTTAGCCTCCATGCCCTCCACAGATCCGAGGTCTTTGCCCCAGCCCCAGTTGCCGCCCAGCAAAACCCCTGCCAATTCCCCATCTCGCACCTGGTGGCAGGCGCAGCGGGAAAACCTGCTGACGGTGCTGCTGGCGCTGCTACTGGCCCTTGGCATTCGCACCTTTGTGGCGGAGGCGCGCTGGATCCCCTCGGATTCCATGCTGCCCACCCTAGAAGAAGGGGATCGCTTGGTGGTAGAAAAGGTTAGCTACCGCTTCAGCGCCCCCAGACGCGGCGACATCATTGTCTTCTACCCGCCTGCCCACTTGAACTTCAACGGTGCTTACATCAAGCGGGTAATTGGCCTGCCAGGGGATCGCATCCGCATTGCTGAGGGCAAGGTGATCGTCAACGGCATTCCTCTGCAGGAGGACTACATCTACGCTCCCCCTGACTACTCCTGCCCTGGCGAGCGCTGTCCTGGAGTGCCCAACCAGGGATCGGAATTTGTTGTCCCTCCTAACTCCTATTTTGTAATGGGGGACAACCGCAATGACAGCCAGGACTCGCACATCTGGGGGTTTTTGCCCAAAGAAAACATTATCGGCAATACCATCTTTCGCTTTTGGCCACCCAATCGCCTGCGCTTTTTCACTCCACCCACCTACCCTGAGCTCTCGGCAGCGGCGACTCGAGCCTCGGGTCTATCTCCGTAAAAGCCTTCTAGCAAGGCCGCTCGAGGACGTAGTCTACCATCTGCAGCAGAGCCTGGCGCGCTTCAGAGTCCGGCAGAACTTGCAGGGCCTCGGCAGCCCGTTGGGCATAGTCGCGCGCCAACTGGCGGGAGCGCGGGATCCCCTCACTTTGGTAGACCCACTCTAGAACCTGCTGGAGATCCTGCGGTTCGGCCAACTCTCTGAGGATGAGCTCCCGCATCTGCGGAAACTCCTCTAGCGCAAACAAAACGGGTGCTGTCAGGTTGCCCTGGATGAGGTCGGATCCCACTGGCTTGCCCAGCGTCTCCGCCGACCCAGTAAAGTCGAGGAGATCGTCGACAATCTGAAAAGCAATGCCCAGGTCGCGGCCGAAGTCGAAGAGGCGATCGGCCACCTCAGGACTTACCCCGCTCAGGAGACCCGCTGCCTTAGCACTGCCAGAAATAAGGGAGGCGGTTTTGTAGAAGCTTTTGGCGAGGTACTCTTCCAGGGAGACGTCGGGATCAAAGCGAGTGAGGCTCTGGCGCACCTCTCCCTCTGGCAGGTCCATGATGACCTTGGACAGCAGCTTCACCACCTCCAGGTTGTCCAGGTTGGCCAAATACCAGGCTGCCTGCCCAAACAGGTAATCCCCTGCCAGCACCGCCACCCGGTTATCAAAAAGGGTGTTGACTGTGCTGACGCCGCGCCGCACGGTAGCAGTGTCGATGACGTCGTCGTGCATCAGGCTGGCGGTGTGGATCATCTCGGTAATTTCCGCCAGGCGCCAATGCTGGGGGGTAATCTCCCCGTCGGGCGTAGTGGCCCGCGCGATCAGGAGCACGATTGCTGGTCGGATCCCTTTCCCCCCCACCGAGAACAGATGTTCGGCAGCCATGGCCAGGATGGGGTGTTTGGCGCTGACTAGCCGCGTCAAGTTCTGGCGTAAACGCTCTAGATCCGCTTCTACGGGGCCAAAGGGGGAGAGTACGGAGGTCATGAAGCCAAGCCAGGAGAGGATTTACAAAATTTCATATCCTTTCCTATTCTAGAGCACCTCAACCTGCTCGGAGAAAAGCAGGGGGTATCATGCAGACAGTCCTCGACTCCTCCTATGGCCGATCCTATTCCCCCGCTTCAGACTGGCTCCATTCCTCCACTTCCTGAAGAACCTGATTGGGAGGAAGAGTGGGAACTGGCGTTGGAGCGACCCCCTCTCTCGGGGCGGGCCCAACCTCACCGCCACGATCCGCAATCGCGGCGCAAGCTGATTCACCGCCTGGCTCGCATTGAGGGGCATGTGCGTGGGATCCGCTCCATGATCGAAGAGGATCAACCCTGTCCGGATGTGCTGCTCCAGATTGCCGCCGTCAAGGGGGCGCTAGATCGGCTGGCGCGGATTATCCTCAACGATCACATCCGCCACTGCATTCGCCACGCCGTTGAAAGCGGCAATATTGAGGTGGAACTGGAAGAGCTGCAGCGGGCTCTGGATCGCTACCTCAGCTAGCGCAGCCGTTGGTGGCGGCCCTGGGCTTCTAGCTGTTGCTGGCAGCGGGCTGGGCATACCGCTGCAGGAGAGCGGCACTTTTCAGCTGCCACTGCAGGCCCATGAAGGCCCAGTCTAGAAATTCGTCAATCTCCTCCCGACTAAACTGCATGGCCTTGCCAATTTCAAAAATCAGGGCCTCCTCTTTTTCTGTCAGCTTGTTGTTGACCACTGCCATCGCCGCCAAATCCCGCAGGATCAAGGCCCCGGCGGCGTTGTGCAGAGGCGGGATGGCGCTGAGCTCTAGGGTTGCAGTCGTGTCGTTGGCCAGATAGCTTTGAGCTACCTCTTTGTTAATGCCCATGCCTTCAGCAATTTGCAGAAAGAAGTCGGCTTCTTCTTCATCGAGCTGGCCGTCCACGCGGGCTACGGCAATGAGGGCTCTTAGGTAGAGCTGGCGCTGCTCTGCAGTCAAGTCGGTGTAGGTGATCATGTGAAGTTGTGCCTTGGGTTTCCTCTTCAACTTTGCCACGAAGATCCCCCCTTGGGGTTGAGTCGGCACTTTATCCAGGTAGGGGAAAATCGACTAGAATGAGAAGCCTGTGTTAGCGACTAGCCGGACCCAGCCTCCAGGAAGGGACGTGGAGGAGAGGCTAGGCGGTCGGTTTCCGTTTCCTAGACAACCCTACCCAGCTTGCGGAGCACCTCCAATGGTTAAGTTGCGGCTCAAGCGCTTTGGAAAGAAGCACCAACCCAGCTATCGCATCATCGCCATTGACAGTAGGGCTCGCCGGGAAGGTCGCCCGCTGGAGGAGTTAGGCTACTACAACCCGCGCACCAAGGAGACGGTTCTGGAGACAGCGGGCCTACTCAAGTGGCTGCGGCGCGGTGCCAAGCCCACCGATACGGTGGACAGCCTCCTCAGAAAAGCGGGCATCTATGAGATGTTGAAAGCCGGTGAGGGGGGCGTGGTGGCCTCGATTCGCATTCCGGCCATTGCCAAACCTGAAGCCGGGGAGGAGCAGAAGGTTCCCGAGGGATCAGAGCAGGGGGAGGAGAAGTCCCAGCCCGAGGCAGCCACTGAGGCCTAGGCTCAGCTACGCTTGCGGTTAGGTTGCGTTTTGCCTCCCATGCCGGACTACGAGACCCTTGCTCATCTTTTGATTGAACCGCTCCTTACCAGCGGCCCCCTGCAAACAGATGTGGAAACCACCTGTGGAGGACGCAAGGTCTGGCTGCGGCTAGCCTTTGACCCCAAGGATCGCGGTCGGGTGTTGGGGCGAGGTGGGCGTACCTTGCAGGCAATTCGTCAGGTGATGACAGCAGCAGCCCAGTTGGCAGGGCAATCGCTGTACATCGACATCTACGGAGAATCAGGAGAGCGAGAATGAGCCAGATCCTGACCTTCTTGGGGAAGGGGGGCACGGGCCGGAGCACTCTAGCTGTAGCAGTGGCGCGGGCAGCAGCGCAGCAGGGGCGGCGAGTGCTGCTAGTGGGCCATCAGGCGGGGCCGGGGTTGGAGATGCTTCTGGGTGGGATCCCGCTTTCCGGCGAGCCGGTAACCATTGCCGCCAACTTAAGCGTGGTGCAGCTGCGGACAACCCAGCTTCTGGAGCAGTACTGGACGGCAACCAGGGAGCTGGAAGCCCAATACGTGCGCACTCCCTTTTTCCGGGAAATCTATGGGCAGGAGCTAGGGGTGCTGCCAGGGATGGACCAGGCCCTGGCTCTGGAAGCCCTGCGCCGCTACGATGCCAGCGGTCAATACGACTGCATTCTCTACGATGGCCCAGGGGACTTGACCACCTTGCGGGCGTTTGGGATCCCAGAGGTGGCCAGTTGGTACTGGCGGCGAGCTTCTCAGGCTTTCCTCCAATCCGATCTGGCCAAAACTCTCCTTCCCTTTCTCGAGCCGCTGCTGCGGTCGGTGACGACCCTGGAGTTTTCCTCGGTGGAGGAGCTCCTAGCTCGCCTGGGGGGGATGGCCAACCTTTTCGAGCAGGGGCGCTCTGCCATTGCCGATCCGCGGCGGGTGGTAGCGCATTTGGTAACGACTCCGGATCCCATGGCAATCCAGGTTGCCCGCTACCTCTGGGGCAGTGCCCAGATGGTGGGGCTGACCGTGGGTGGCCTCTGGGTCATGCCGCTAGTTCCCGGAGAGGTGTCGGCGGCTGAGTTTTCTCCTCTGCCAGTGCGCACCCTGCCACGGCGCCAGGGATCGGATTGGTCGGCGTTGGAAGAGGCAGTAAGTGGGATCTTTGCCCTGCCTGAGGTGCCGCCGCCCGTAGCCATCGACGAGGGCTCCCGCAGCGTGAGGCTGTTTCTTCCTGGCTTTAGCAAGACCCAAATCGAGCTGAGCCAATCCGGGCCAGAGTTGACCATCACCGCTGGGGATCAGCGGCGCAATTTGTTCTTGCCGCCCAGCTTGGCAGGCCGGCAGGTAACCGGGGCCAAGTTTCAGGAGCCCTTTCTGATTATCAGCTTTGCCTAGCAATCCCGGGAGGGGGCATGTTGGCCAAGCGGATCATTCCCTGTCTGGATGTGGCAGGGGGGCGGGTGGTCAAAGGGATCCAGTTTGGGAACTTGCGGGAGGCTGGGGACCCGGTGGAGCTGGCGCGGGCCTATGATCGGGCAGGGGCGGATGAGCTGGTCTTTCTGGACATCACCGCCACCCATGAGGAGCGGGAGATTTTGCTGGAGGTGGTGCGGCGCACAGCAGAGCAGGTATTCATTCCTCTCACCGTAGGCGGTGGGATCCGCGACCTGGAGGGGATCCGGCAACTGCTGCGGGCCGGCGCCGACAAGGTCAGCCTTAACTCGGCAGCGGTTCGGGATCCGGATCTGGTTACCCAAGCCAGCCGCCGCTTTGGCTCCCAGTGCATCGTCGTGGCCATTGACGCCCGCGCCAAACCTCAAGGCGGGGGGTGGGAGGTGTACGTGCGCGGTGGGCGGGAGCCGACAGGCCTGGATGCGGTGGAGTGGGCCAAAACCGTAGCCGAGCGGGGGGCAGGGGAAATCCTGCTGACCAGCATGGACGCTGATGGCACCCAGGCCGGCTACGACCTGGAGCTGACCCGGCGGGTGGCCGAGGCAGTGGCGGTGCCGGTGATTGCCTCCGGAGGAGCAGGGGAATGTGCCCACATCCGCCAAGCTCTCCAGGAGGGGGGGGCAGAAGCAGCTCTACTGGCTTCGCTGCTCCACTACGGCCAGCTGACGATTGAGCAGATCAAGGCCGACTTGGCCGCCCACGGCATTCCCGTGCGTCGCTAGCTGGGGGAGGAAGCCGTGCAGGTTTCTAACCTAGCCGCTCTCTTGCCCGAGGTGTGCCGCCTAGCAGAAGCGGCAGGGCGGGCCATCTTGCCCTTCTATCGGCAAGAATCGCTGCAGGTCGAACTCAAAGCAGATGCCTCTCCCTTGACCGAGGCGGATCTGGCTGCCCACCGCCTGCTCCTCGAGGGACTGCAAGAGATCACCCCCACGATTCCCGTCCTCTCAGAAGAAGCCGGCGGGATCCCCTACTGGGAGCGGCAACAGTGGCAGCAGTTTTGGTTGGTGGATCCCTTAGATGGCACGCGCGAGTTCCTCGAGGGCAACGGCCAGTTTACCGTCAACATTGCCCTTATCGAGGCAGGGATCCCCATCTTGGGCGTTGTCCACGCCCCGGCGTTGGGCCTCACCTACAAAGCTGCCCAAGAGCTAGGGGCCTACAGGGGTGACGAGCCCATCTGGTCCCGCCCGCCTGCCCAGCCCCCTCTGCAGGTAGTGGCCAGCCGCTCCCACAAGGACACGGAAACAGAGCAGTTCTTAAAGCGGCTGCAGCGCCGCTACGGCCTCCTTGAGGTGAAGTCGGTGGGCAGTGCCCTCAAGTTTTGCCTAGTGGCCGAGGGATCCGCTCACCTCTACCCCCGCTTTGGCCCAACCCTGGAGTGGGATACTGCCGCCGCCCAGTGCCTTGTCGAGCAAGCGGGGGGCAGCGTCACGGACTTGCAAGGGGATCCCTTGCGCTACAACAAGCCAGACTTGCGCAACCCCCCCTTTATCGTGACGGCTGCAGGCGCAGCCTACCTCTGGCAAGGCCTGATCCCCTGAGGGAAGCTACATTCCCATTTCAACCGGGTTGAACCCCTCTGGAAACTTGGTGTACTCGTCGTAGAGGGCGCCGCGAAAGTGGGTGTTGGTGATGGTGGCTCCGCGCAGGTCGGCGCCAAAACGCAGATCGGCTCGGCCGAGATCGGCCTCGCTGAGATCGGCCCTGAGCAGCTTGGCCCGGTAGAGGTTGGCCCCCCGTAGATCCGCCTTCACCAGCTTAGCCCCGATGAGATTGACCCTCCGCAACTTGGCGCCGCGTAGGCTGGCTCCAGTTAGATCTGCCCCCGACAAATCTGCTTCGCGCAAGTCTGCCCCGCTTAAGTCAGCATCCCGCAGGATAATCCCCCTCAAGCTTGCGCCGCTCAACTGGGCCCCACTCAGGTTAGAGCCAGAAAAATCTCGCTGGCCAGAGGCATAAGCCTGCAACAGTTGCTTGGGATCCAAAAGAGGCTTGAGACTCACCGTTGCCATTGCTCGTGATTTCTTGCCGAAATGCCAGAAGGCGACCTTGCTCCCCTCTATCCAGAGAGAGCTCCTTTGCGCAGCTTACCACCTCTTGGCTCTCTTTTAGAGCAGCCCCACGTCCCTAGGCGAAGAAGATGGATCCCCCGCACTAACTCCTGGCATTAGAGTTGATCAATTTCGCGGCGCAGCTCTTCCAATTCTGCATCTACATCTACTTTGCCCCCAGTTGGGGCTCCAGCTTGACCTTGCTGCACAGCTTTCGTCTCACCGGCAGGCAACTGGGCCTGGATGGCTGCCTTGAGCAACCTCAGCTCCTGATCCACATCCGCTCCGCCTGCTTCTAGAGCGGCAAACTGCTGCTCCAGGCTGTCGGCTGCCAGCTCGGCCACTGCTGCGGATTGGGCCTCCAGAGCGTTTACCTTCTCTTCCATGCGCTCAAAGGCGGCAAAGGCGCTGCTGGGATCCACCCGGCCGATAACCTGATTGATCTGCTGGGAAGCCTTGGCGGCGCGGGCTCGGGCGATGAGCATGTCCTTTTTGGTTTTGGCCTCGGCAATCTTGCTTTCCAGCTTGGTCATGTTGGTTTTGAGCATCTCCACTTGCCGGGTCTGCTCATCCAGCTGCCGCTTCAGGCTTTGGGCAGTCTCGGCAAAGGTTTTCTTGCGCACCAGGGCTTCCCGGGCCAGCGCCTCGTTGTTGTTGCGTAGGGCCAACTCAGCCCGTCTGTGCCACTCCTCCACGCTTTGCTGGGCCTGCTCGTACTGCCGCTCCAGGCGCTTCTGGGCAGCAATGGCTTGGGCGACGGCCTGCCGCATTTGGTAGTGATCCTCAGCCATGTCCTGAATGGTTTGGTTCAGGATCTTCTCCGGATCTTCGGCGGCGTTGATGAGCGCGTTGAGGTTGGCTCTAATGATTCGGCTGACCCGCTCAAACAATCCCATTGGTCTTTCCCCCTCTCGCAGTTTGACCTAATGCTACCCTCGCCCCCCCGGCGCCTTCCAGGGCCTCTACTCCAGTATAGGGATCCCTGAGGCGAGCCAGAGGGGATCCCGCCTCTTTTTGCATGGGGGTGGGTTGCGTGGCAGCTTTGGCTCTTTTTTGGCTTGCTTGCGCTGGGCTGTGCTGGAATCGAACCAGCGGCTCCCACCGTGTCAAGGTGGTACTCTACCTCTGAGTTAACAGCCCCAATGAATAGGCGTGCCTCTACTGAGAGTCAGTAGTTGATCGTATCACCGAAAAACGCGGCGCGGAAGCCCCCCTCTTGAGCCGTGGGAAGGAAACGGGAAAGGAGGCTTCCGAGTAGCGCAAACGGTGGGTTACTCCAGCCTGGGGCGGAAGGGGGAGGTGGATCCCAACGCGACCAACGGAATTGCCCTATTGAACCAGCCCAGAGGTTCAGGGTTGACTTGCTAGCTGTAGGGCTACAAGGAGCCCCTGGCTGCCGCTTCGCGGAAGCAAGCTATGGCTGTGGGCTCTCCTCTATCCTTGATTCACCCGACAATCGGCCGCTTTGTGGCATAACCAGCCTCTCCAGTAGGCACTTTGCCCAGGCTAAAGTTGGCTCCGTCTTTTGCCTGGGTGCTCATCAAGAGCCAAGGAGCAACTACCGTCAGCTCGACGGGAAGTGACGCCTGTGGAGAGCCCTCTAATGGGGTAGTGGAGGTGAACTCTGCTGCTAGCTATGGGTCGTGGAAGCAGGAAGAAAGCGTCAACCTGGAGCAAAAGTCCGCTTTTGTCCGGGGTTGTATGAGTCTTTCAGAGCGGGTAGCTTACAGGCGCCATTCGGCAGACTTAATCAAATTGCGAAAGTCGCGGATCACTGCTTCGCAGCGGTGAAAAAAAGCCAGCACCCAGTCCCGCAGCACTTCTTGCTGAGACTCGTCCAGCTCCTTGAGGAGGCCTTTGTAGTGAATTTGGCCACTGCGCTCGATCTCAAACTCGTTGAGCCACTCGGCTAGGGATCCCTGCTGCTCCAGCACTTCCTGTCGGGCTGCCTTCCAGTAGTTGACAATCACCGCCTTGCCCAGATAGCCACTAGCAATCTGGCAGAGACGGTTGAGCGATTGCACGAAAACCTCCACCTTCCTGGGGCTGCCCCTCGCCCCAGGCTGAGTTGTCTCGGGCTGGCTTTCTGTCAAATTGGCGCTGGGCTGGGTGGGGTTGCGAGCAGCCTCTGCCTGGCTGGTCAAAAGGCGAAAGGTAGCTAGGCCCTTCGACGCATCCTGTTGCAGCTCGGCTCGCAGGCGGTTGACGGCCAAGGTGTAAACCGGCATCACCAGCTCGTCATTGACTGCCACCAGCAACACCCATTCCGGCCCCAGGGGGTAGACAAAAACCCGCTGCTCGGCAAACTGAAAGTCAAAGTAGTCAAGTCCTGGGGGCATGGTTTGCAAAACCTGAAACAGCCCTTCGGTGAGGGCCTGCTGCTGTCGGCTGTCCAAGTTCTGAAAAGAACGGTAGAAAAAAGGGCGGCCTGTTCGACTCAGGAGCGCTACCCCCATCACCCCGCGGATGGACAAAAAACTCTCGAGCGTCTCTTTTTCCATGCCCCTTGGGAGCCAACTGGGCCAACACAACTCCTATCCTGGCTCAGATTAGCCGGCACTGGCTGCAGCTAATACTGGCAGCCTAAAAGGCCAGGACGGGGACAACAACCGGCCTCAGAGGAACATCTGTAGCCTGCCCCCTTGCTGCTTCTAAGCTGGCTCTATGCGACTAGGCCTGCCGGAGACCGGAAGTGCCTTTGCCTAAGAATTCCCCAATTCGTTCTATTGCCTCTTCCAGCCGGGATCCCTCTGCCACCAGCGCAAAGCGGACATAGCCTTCGCCGCCGGGGCCAAAGCCTGAGCCTGGCGACAGAGCCACCCCGGTAGCCCGTACCAAGTCTAGACAAAACTGGGCTGAGGAGCCGCGATAGAACTCGGGCAAAGGTGCCCACAGGTACATGGTGGCCTCCGGCAGGGGCACGGGCCAGCCGATGCGGTGCAGAGCGGCCACCGCAAGATCCCGTCGCTTGCGGTATACCTGCCGCCAGTGATCCAAAAAGCTATCGGGAGCCGCCAAAGCCGCTGCTGCTCCCCGCAAGATGCCCTGGTAGGGGTGGAAGTCAATGGTGGACTTCACCAGCCGCAAGGCTCGGATTAGCTCGCGGCTACCGATAGCATAGGCCACCCGGAACCCCCCCATGTGGTAGGACTTGGAGAGGGAAAAGAACTCGATGGTGCGGGTCTTGTCGGGATCCGCCTGCAGCGCCGAGGGAGCCACCTGGCCGTCGAAACACCAGTCCACGTAGGGAAAGTCGTGCGCCAGCACGATGTTGTACCGCTGACAAAATTGCAGCGTTTCCTGCCAAAACTCCGGGGTAACGGTGGCAGTGGTGGGGTTGTGGGGATAGCTCAGCACCAGCAGCCGTGCCTGGCGGCAGATCTCCTTCGGGATCTCATCCCACTGGGGTAGGAAGCGGTTTTCTGCCCGCAGGGGCAAGTAGTAAGGGATCCCGCCCGCTAGATGGATCCCCCCCACATGGGAAGGATACCCAGGGTCGGTAACCAAGGCAACCTCGCCGGGGTTAAGCAGAGCTAGCGGCAGGAGGGCCGTCCCCTGCTGGGATCCAATCAGGGGCAGCACCTCCGTTTCTGGATCGATGACTAGGCCAAACTTCCTCTGGTACCACTGGGCACAGGCGGCGCGAAACTCAGCCGTGTCGTGGAAGAGGGTGTAGCCGTAGGTGGAGGGATCCGCCAAAGCCGCTTGCATGGCTGCCAGCGCTTCCGGAGGTGGGGGCAGATCCGAGGATCCCAGAGACAGGTCGATGACATCCACGCCGGAGCGGCGCGCCTCCCACTTGGCCTGGTCTAGCTGGTCAAAGACATTAGAGCGCAGGGGCTCAAGTCGTTGGGCAAAGGCAGCAAGCATGCAGCAAGTCCAAAGGGGCTAGGGGTTCCTGCCAGCATTGGAAGAGTTGGCTGCAGGCGGTTGCGTGGCCGCCGGGCCGCGGTCGAAGATCTCGATGTTCCACTGTCCCCGACCGTTACTCTCAAAGGCGATAAAGCGCCCATCGCCGCTGATGGTGGGGTTGCGCACATCCCCTGGCACCCGGCTGCTGATGTTCTCAACCCGGCGGGTTTCGCGGTCGTAGAGAAAGATCTCCGATTTGCCCAGCGCGTTGGACACATAGACGATGTAGCGCCCATCAGCGCTGATATCGGGCGAACTGGCGGCCACGTCGCTGGAATTAAGCCCAGGCAAGTCTACCAGCCGCTGTTCCACCAGGTCGTAGAGAAAAATGGCCTGACTGCCGCCGCGGGCTGAGGAAAACACCAGGTAGCGACCATCGCCACTGAAAGCGGGCTCCCCATCGGGGAAAATGCTGTTGAGGCCGCTGTTGGTCAAGCTAGAAGGTGGGGTACGAAAACCTGCGGGGCTGCAGCCCAGCAGCCCTAAGCTCAAGCCGGCCAAGCACAACTTCCCCACCCACCCGACTGGGCTGAACAGAATCCGGCCCTTGGTTAGCATGGCATTGCCTTTCCAACCCCTTTCTCCCATCCATCATAGCCAGTTGACAAACTCGGCTTAGGCTAGGGGCCACTCTTTGCCGTTGCTATTGTTATTGTTGAATCTGCCTCCCCGAGGCTGTTTTCCTGCTACTGGCTATGGCTTGCCGCAGCACTCTGCAGGAGGATCTCCATTACCAACAAGCCAAGCGCAGCCTGCGCCAGTGGGTGGCCCAACTGGATCTGCGCCCCCAGGAGATTGCCGGCCTGGAAGGGGAGCTGGAAAACTTGCAAGCCCTGCTGGACAAACTGGAAGCCGAGATCATCCACATTGCCGCCTTCGGCCTGGTGGGGCGGGGCAAGTCCTCCCTGCTCAACGCTCTCCTGGGGGAGCCGGTTTTCGCCACGGGGCCTACCCACGGGACCACCCGCACCCAGCAAGTAGCTGCCTGGAACATCTGCTGGGGAACTCGTCCCCCCTGCTCTTTCCTATCCTCGGCCTCGGTGCAGTCGGTTCAGGTCAGCCACTGGCAGGGATCCCGGCTGGAGCTAATCGACACTCCTGGCCTGGATGAAGTAGACGGCGAAGAGCGGGCGCGACTGGCCCAGGAGGTGGCCCAGCGGGCAGATCTCATCCTCTTTGTGGTCTGCGGAGATCTGACGCGGGTGGAGTTTGAGGCTCTGGCGACTCTGCGGGAGGCGGGCAAGCCCATGCTGCTGGTGTTCAACAAGATCGACCAGTACCCCGAGGCGGATCGCCAGGCCATCTACGACAAGATCCGCAACGAACGGGTGCGGCAGCTTCTTTCCCCTGACGAGGTTGTCATGGTGGCCGCCTCGCCGCGCGTGCCGCGCCTGGTGCAGAAGCCAGATGGCAGCTTTGGCGTGGAGATGGAAAGCGGCCCCCCCCAAGTGGACGCGCTGCGCCTAAAAATCCTAGAAGTCTTGCAGCGGGAAGGGCGCTCCCTGCTAGCCCTCAACGCCCTCCTCTTTGCCGATCGCCTCAACCAGCAGGTCATCGAGCGCAAGTTGCAAAGCCGCGCCCAGCAAGCCCAAGATCTCATCGCCGCCGCCGCCCGCACCAAAGCCCTGGCCGTTGCCCTCAACCCCGTTACTCTGCTTGACACCCTGGGGGGGTTGGCTTTGGATGTGGCCCTCATCTTGCGCATGGCCCGCCTCTACGGCTGGCCCCTGACCACCGCCGGTGCCATGCAACTGTTGCAGAAGATTGTCCTCAGCATGCTCAGCCTGGGGGCAGGAGAATGGGTGGCGCTGTTGGGATTGGGATCCCTGAAAACCTTGCTGGGGGGATCCCTGCCCTTTGCTGGCGGACTTTCGCTAGGAGCCTACGGGTCAGTGGCCCTGACGCAGGCAGTGATGGCTGGCTTTTCCTGCTACGCCATTGGCGAGGCAGCCCGCCGCTACCTGGCCCAAGGAGCCAGTTGGGGGCCGGAGGGACCCAAAGCCGCCATAGCCCAGATTTTGGCCGATTTGGACGAAGCCTCAATCACCGCCCGCCTTCGCGAGGAGATCCGCACCAAAATTGGCTTGGCCCCCACCTAAACCTCCGCCCTTGACAAGAAGCGCTGAACGACTGGGCAAGGGAGAGGCCTTGGTAGGATAGGGAGTGCTCTCTCTGCCGCCCTTTGCCATGGCAGCTCACACCTTTCAAGATCTAATCCTTCGCTTGCAGCAGTTTTGGGGAGAGCAGGGTTGCCTGATCCTGCAGCCCTACGACCTGGAAAAGGGGGCCGGCACCATGAGCCCCCACACCTTCCTACGCGCCCTAGGGCCGGATCCCTGGCGGGTGGCCTACGTGGAGCCCTGTCGCCGCCCCACTGACGGGCGCTATGGCCAAAACCCTAACCGCTTGCAGCACTACTTTCAGTACCAAGTCCTCCTCAAGCCCTCCCCCGACGACATCCAAGAGGTGTACCTGGAGAGCCTGCGGGCCTTGGGCATCGACCCGGCAGAGCACGACATCCGCTTTGTGGAAGACGACTGGGAATCCCCCACCCTGGGCGCCTGGGGCGTGGGCTGGGAAGTGTGGCTAGATGGCATGGAAATAACCCAATTCACCTACTTCCAACAAGTGGGCAGCCAGGATTGCCACCCCGTTTCTGTGGAGATTACCTACGGTCTGGAGCGCCTAGCCATGTACCTGCAGGGGGTGGACTCCGTTTTTGACCTCTGCTGGAGTGAGCACCCTTCTCTGGGACGGATTACCTATGGGCAGATCTATTTCCAAAATGAGGTGGAGCAATCCTACTACAACTTTGAGTATTCGAATCCCGAGATGTTGTTGGAGCTGTTTCGGCTCTACGAAGCCGAGGCCAAGCGGCTAATCGAAACCACGCGGCAGAAGCTCCAAGAACAGGTCTTGAGCGATCGGCTACCGGTGTCGCTGCTTCTGCCTGCCTACGACTACGTGCTCAAGTGCTCCCACACCTTCAACCTGCTCGATGCCCGCGGCGTCATTGCCGTGGCTGAGCGCACTCTCTACATCGGGCGCATCCGCAACCTGGCCCGCCAACTGGCAGAGCTCTACCTCAGCCAGGCAGGCCGCTCCACCTCCAGCCATGCTCTGCCCTAGCTGGAACCTAACTTTTTGCCGGGCTAGGGATCGAAGCCAGGGAGCCCTCTTTTGGCTATGATAGGAGATTGACACTAGCCAGCTCTGTTCTGGTGCAACCCTTTTTGCGTTAAGCTAATCAACGCTCTTAACCAGTCCACCTTACTATTTTCCGGAAAATTTATGTTTCGATACCCCGTCACACGGGTTTCCATCTTTATCGATGGAAACAATATGTTTTATGCTCAACAAAAAATCGGCTGGTTCTTTGATCCCCGCCGGGTCTTGGATTACTTTGTCAGGTCCCAACCCAACGTCGAGCTAGTCAATGCATTTTGGTACACCGGCATCAAGGATCCCAACGACCAAAGGGCCTTCCGAGACGCCCTGATCAACTTGGGCTATACGGTTCGCACCAAGCTTCTCAAGGAGTATCGGGACGAAGATTCGGGCCGTTACTCCCAGAGGGCCAACCTAGATATCGAAATTGTTATCGATATGTTCAACACGGTCGGTCAATACGACCGGCTCATCCTGTTTAGCGGCGACGGTGATTTCGAGCGGGCCATTGAGTTGTTGCGCTCCAAAAACACTACGATTACAGTTGTCTCCACCGAAGGGATGATTGCCCGCGAGCTGCGCAACGCCACCGACCGCTACATCGACCTCAACGACATTCGCCCCTACATTGAAAAGTTGGACAAGTAGTCTTTGAGGATGGGGGCAGACAGGGCAAGGAGCTAGAGGTCAGCGAGCATTGCCCCGCCGGCCCAGCTCGCAGAGGCCACCGCCAACACAGGCGATAAGACCCCAGGAGACGGCCCAGCTTTTGCCCAAAGAGATCTCGGTTAAAGCCACCACCACCGCTGCTGCCAGCAAGAAAGGGACGACGCTGAGCAAAGAGGCCAGAGCTCCGCTGGGATCCCAGGGCAATTGCTTTTCCCAGTGCTCCTGCAGCTTTTGATGCAGTGGCGACAATCCGCTCTGAAAGACTTATACAACGCTGGACAAAAGCGGACTTTTGCTCCAAGTTGACGCTTTCTTCCTGCTTCCACG
>NZ_JANSHF010000020.1:0-33797 GCF_047461475.1 Synechococcus sp. WC10meta | reverse complement strand
CCTACGCCGCGCTGCTGCTCCGACAATCCCAAAACACCCGCCGACAACGCCTCCGCGAGTTCTACAAAGACGCCGCGCACAAGTCAGGCGCCCAACGCCGTGAACTGGACATC
This sequence comes from Synechococcus sp. WC10meta, assembly GCF_047461475.1. Classification (NCBI taxonomy): domain Bacteria; kingdom Bacillati; phylum Cyanobacteriota; class Cyanophyceae; order Synechococcales; family Synechococcaceae; genus Synechococcus; species Synechococcus sp. WC10meta. The sequence continues at coordinate 33,684 of NZ_JANSHF010000020.1, read as the reverse complement.
ACGCCCTGCTTTGCTGCCCTGCTGCGCTGGATTGTCCGCTTGTGGACGCCCCCGCACAAGTGTCTTGCCCTCGCCTTAGACGCCACCACCCTCAAGCAACGCTTCACGGTGCTGAGTATCAGCGTGCTGTCCCAGCACCGCACCATGCCTTCAACGATGATTCGAGCGGCACCCTCTCCACGATCGATAACTCGTCCGGCTGCCTGAGCGGTCGTCCAGCAGGCGTCTACTATCTGGCGATTAGTAGCTACAACCGCGACGCATTGGGCTGCAGCGGGGGGTTCATCTGGAACAACTCGCCCTTCAGCACAGTTCGCTGTCCTGACGGTCCGGAACGCACCTCGCGTGTGAACAGCTGGACGGGCAGCACCACGGCAGGTGGTATCTACACCATCACCTTGACGAACGCGCAGGGCGCGAATCGGGGTGATCCAGCCGACTGCTGCATCGCGCATAACGGCGATGTGACGGGCAACGGTTGCGTCGACGATGCTGACCTGCTGGCCGTACTGTTCGCGTTCGGCAATACGGGTAGCAATCTCGGTCGCGTGGATGTGAACTGCGACGGGGTTGTGGATGACGCTGACCTGCTGCAAGTGCTGTTCAACTTTGGCAGCGGGTGCTAATCCCCCTCACCCCAACCCTCTGGTATATTACCAGCACAGGCGCTTGGCGGGGTTTCCCGCCAAGCGCAACGGGACAGCCCGTGCAGCGCGTGCTGTTGGAAAGCTCAGGATGCGCGCTGCGAACGCTTGTGTTCACCAATCTTGGGTGATAGGGCGGTGATAGTGTGGGTTCTCAGGCGATAAGCCGAGGACCCACTGGCGATAGAGGATGGCGCCCAGTGGCTTCCAGCTGCCGTGCCCGTCAGCAAAGACCAGATTAAGCCCTTCCTGATGCCACGCTGTCGGTTTACTCTGGTCGCCCTGATAATAACCGCGCCCAATCCGATCCCAGATATAGCTGGAGCAGCCGCCTGTGCAACCCGTGCAGTTCGCATAGCAGTCGATCCAGGGGTTATAGCCGTCGCAGAACGCAATCATCTCCGCGGGCTTCTCGATGACCGACTCGCTGATGTCCATAATGAGGTAGTTGGTAGAGTAGCTGCCGCGTCGGGGGCGATGGGTATCCAAGGCAGGGTCGGTGGTGCTATAGTTCCAGCCCTCGCGCGTGGGGCAGAGGTAGATATTCTCGTTGCGCGTGTAAGGGAGCAAGCCCCACAGTACCGTGTAGCGCTTCCCGTCAGGGCTACGCCCTGTGTAGCGGTCTGCAAACCGCGTGTAGGCGCCACCTGGCATCACCCCATCCCAATCGGACACATACATCTGCAATGCCTGTCCGATCTGGCGCAGGTTGGAGAGACAGGACGCTTTGCGAGCGTTCTCTCGCGCACGCGATAGCACGGGAAACAAAATCGCTACAATAATCGCGATAATTGCAATCACCACCAGCAGCTCAACGAGCGTGAACCCTTTGGCTCTCATCACGCACCTCCCACCGGAAGCGAGGCGGTTGAATGGTCGCATGCTGATAACGAAACGGGAAGAAAGCCACTAAGCGACGGAAGGCTCGCATTTGGCAACGACGCACCTTTTCGGGAGTCAGTTCGGCGCAGGTAGCGGGTGGCTCGGGTAAGACCCCTGCCAAGAAGGTTGCCTCGCTAAGGGTGAGCTGGTTCGGCGCCTTGCCAAAGTAGTATTTCGTCGCGCTGGCAATATCGTACGCTCCTATTCCCCATTTTGCGCTGTTCAAATAGAGTTCCAGAATGCGCTCCTTGGAAAGGATGCGTTCCATCTCGAGCGCCAACGCGACTTCCACTGCCTTGCGTAAGAGCGTGCGCTGTCTGCCTGTAAGAAGGTAGCGTGCCGTTTGCATCGTAATAGTGGAACCGCCCTGCTTGAAACGCAAGTGGCGCAGGTTGACCCGCAACGCGCGGTGCAAGGCTCCCCAATCCACCCCGTTATGCACCCAAAAATAGCCATCTTCACTGGCAACAACGGCATCCAGCAGCTCAGGTGGAACCTGCTTCAGGGGAGTAAAGTGAGTCACAGGCGGGTTCTGAAAGCGCAACGCCGCCAGTTGTGGGCGATAGCGGGCAACCTGATACGCTACCAGTTGCCACAGTCCAAGCCCAACGCCGACCCCCGCAATCACCAGCAGGCCAAGCCTCCCGAAAAAGCGTCGCTCACGCTGGCGAATCTCCCCCTCCGAGGGAGCATCGCAGGGGAAAGCCGTGTTCGCCAATCGGCAGCCGAGCGCCAGCAAACTGAACGCCACCAGCGTCGATGCCCAACGCCCATATTCCAGCACAGGCGTATCCATCAAGCCCGTTAGCAGCAGTGCCAGCAGTGCCAAACCCATTCCGACCATTAGCGCGTGCGTGGAGGTCCCATGTTGCAAACGGTTCACCACCTGCCGCCACAAACCGGCCGCACGAATGAGAACAAGTAATCCCATTAGCAGCCCCACAATGCCCAATTCGCAAAGCCAGTGCAAGAAGAGATTTTTCGGCTCGGTATTCATGGGGTTGTATTTGCGGAGTGTGTCCGATAGATGTGCATGCTGCCGTGCGGCATAAGTGCCCACGCCACCCCCAATGAGGGGATAGTCCCACCACACCCGCAAAGCAGTCTGCCAGATGGCGATGCGCCCCCAGAAGGAACGGTCTTCAGGGTTGCCCATCAGCTCCCCACCCGTGCGCACCAGCATCGTCGCCACAATCAGAGCAGCAGCCAGCCCATAGAGTGCAACTTTCGCCCCGCGCGATTCCACCAACGCCCAGCGTCCGAGTGTTATTAACGGCAAAGTCAACGCCAGTGCTAACCATCCTGCACGGGTGTAAGTGAACCACAGTCCTACAAAGCAGGCAAATGCAAGCATCAGCCAGAAAACCCGTAGCCATCCTCGCGTGCCTGCCCCCAAACCGACTGCCAGCCAAAAGCCCATCAACACCACAGGATAAAATGGATTCGGATTCCGCAAGGTACCTCCCGTTCGTTGCCCAAAGTTTGGTGTGTGGAACTGTTCAATCCCCATCCAGTAATAGGCGACACCGTACAAGGCTTGGATGCCGATAGCCACTGCCAACACGATTGCAAGGCGTTGGGTTGCTTGCTCCGCCTGCAATAACACGATCGCTAAAAAGAGTGCAAAGCCGTACGGCAGCCACCAGACGCTTGCGTAGTTGTATGGCTCTTGTGTCGAAAGCAGCCAGTCACTCGCATAAACCAGTCCCAATAGCACAACAGCCACCATCAGTCTATCTACAGGCAACGCCCATAGGCGAAAGACCGAGCGCGCCGCAGCCCAAAGCAGCAGCAACCAGACAAACAGCGCATACCCTAACACATAAAGAAACCCCTCATAACCCAATCGGGAAGCGACCTGCTGGAAGCCGAGCGCAATCAAACCATCGGTAAAGCGTTCAACAAGCACCTGGAACGGATAGGCAAGCCAGGTTCGGGGAGCAATCTGCAGCACCAGAAAAACGGCTACCCCCACCTCCATAAGAGAAGGCAGGGTTCGCTTGCTCTCTTTAGATTCTGCGATTCCCACGCGACCCGCGGCTTTCACGACACTCGCCTTCTCAAACGCCAGTAGTAGAAGATGGAGACAACAACAAGCAGAACGCCCGGCGCGACCAACCACCACGCAAAGCGGAATCGGGATGGCTCGGGCGCAAGCTTACCTTGAGCCAAAGCTAAACGCCTTAATTCCGCTGCATCGGGCAAGTACCCATTCCAAAAATAGGTTACATGCCTTCGCTGATTGGTAACTTGTATACACTCCAGATAGGTGAAGCGCTTACCTGCTAAACGAAAGTCATTGACTTGGGTTCGACTGGGAAGCTGAAGCATGATTTTAGGTGTTTCCACGACACGAATCAGTTGTAGACTAACCTCCAATCGCGCTACCCAGGATTCTTTATTCCCTGATATCTCGGTATACTGAACTTCTTGTGGTATCCAGAAACCAGATATGGAGGTGAACTTATTAGTTTTATATGTGATTTTCAACCCCCCATACTCGAGTTGTAGGGAAAGAGGCGCGCCCCGATGCTTACGAGATAAGGTGAGGCGGGCTGAAACCTCTGGGTATAAAAAGGGATTTTTCCGATCTTGCCCTGACGATGGACGCGTCTTCAAAAGCCATGTGTCAGCATCTGTGCGCACGACTTCCCATTCAACATTCAGCCAGTTAAGGGGATTACTACCGGCAAAATACCCCACAAACAGTCGGGCTGGAGGAAACACATAACCACTATAATCACAATGATTGATGGATGTGAGAATATCCCCCTCTATCGGCCATACAGCGGCCAAATTGGAAATCCCATAATCGCTTGCATCGAGAATGTACCCCTTTTGAGAAAATTTTAACAGCCCATTTCGCTTGAAGCCAGTCGGAGATAAGCCAAAACCGTCTCCAGATACTTGGATAGTCGCGCCAAAGCGGGCAATGTTGAGTATCGTCTGGGCTCGATAGACCTCACTCTTGCTTTTCTCAGTCAGCGTGTATGTAATGGAGGCTTCCCAGACAAAAGTCCGCCTACTTGCCCAGGAATCCATCTGTTCCAAGTGGGAAGCAGGGGGTTGCCCCCACGCCTCCCACTTGCATAGACAGAGCACGAGAACCATTTGAACAAGACCGGATGCTCGCATTCCTGTCCGCATGCTCATCACCTCCAATAGAACTAGAGGTGGCTTTTGACAGCGTACTGTATTTCGATCGTTTCCCGCCAAGACCACGCACCTGCCTGACAGATCAGTTCGACCCGCTGCTGATAGGAACCTGCTTGCCGCCCGAAAGTATCTACCACTATCTCTATCGGCAGCACATCCACAGGTAGCAAAACTGACCGCGGCAGGTCTGCTACTGTACAGCCACAACTGGCTTCGGGGTGTATCACTATCCGTTGCCCTGTCGGGTTGAACACCCATACCCGAACACGCTTCTGCGCATTCGGCGGAAGAGAGCCAAGCTTCACTACATCCCGACTGAGCCACAGGTGCTTGCCTGCAAAGTGCGACTCTGCAAAGAGAAAGCCTCCTACCCAGAGCGCACCTCCAATGCCCAGCATCCACAGACCCCACGGATAGCGATGGTGGAAAACGCTTCCTGTCCGCTGTACCATTGGTGCACCTCACTTATTAAGTTGCCTCGTGATCGCCGTTTGGAAACCTTAACGCCGCCTCCTTGACCCGAACCCGCCAGCAACGCCTGCAACTTCGCTTGCAACTGCTGCCACCGCTTGCGCGCCATCGTGTGGGAGATGCCCCACTGCTGCCCTATCCACCGATACGACCGCCCCTGTTCCACCCACACCCAGAGTTGATACTCCCATTCCTCCAGCTGACCACGCAGATACTCCACCACCATCCGCGCCTCCACTTGCCGATAACCCTCCTCACTCTGCTCATCCACTGGCTCCCACACCTCACCCGTCTCCTCATCTTCGGCAAACGCAACCACTGCCCGCTGATAACGCCGTTCCCGATCCCGAAAGGTCTTCAAGTGGGCGCAGATGCGATGATAAGCGAACTGCTCCAAACTCACTCCCCGATGGGGATCAAACGCTTGCTCGGCTTCCAATCCCGCAAGGATGGCTTCGCGCAGCAGTTCCTCTCGCCAATCGGTGTGATCCCAGTTAGGAGGTGGACTGGAGCGTCGCAGGCGTCGGACGGCGCGGCATATCGCCCTTTGCAGAACGGGATCGAGATCAGCCATCTCGTTCCCCCCCCGCTTAGCTGAAGAGATGAAGGAGGTTTCTTTGCGCTTGGCTTGCTTCTTTGCCGCCATGCTGACCTCCTGTTAGACAGGAATAGGATACCCAATCGCAAAGGGCACAGTCAAGTCGTTCAGAGGGTGTTCGAAAATTCAGCGATTGTGCCCCCCTCCTACAGGTTCCCTCCACTTCGAACACTCTCAGCCGTTCACCAAGGGATAGCAGGCTATCTTGACGGCTTCATGGAAAATAGCTCTCCGTCGCGGCAGAGGTGGGCTTCGAAACGGTTGGGTTGCGTGGCGGCGCAGCCGAAGTCGCCATCGGCGCGAATCGCGATCACCGCTGCCTGATGCTGCCCCACCTCAGGCAGCCGACGCAGCATCATCTGCACGGCTTGCTCACAGGCACGCTGAGCCGAGACACCCTCGCGCATGAACTCCACGACGCGCGCGCAGAGCGTAAACCGCCAGATTTCCGCGCCCAAGCCAGTGGCGACGGCAGCGCCCGCTTCATCATCGGCATAGAGACCTGCACCCACTATCGGCGAATCGCCCACGCGCCCCGGTATCTTCCACGCCAGCCCGCTGGTGGTGCAAGCTGCCACCGATGCCCTGCGTGCCAGCCCAGCACGCCCACCGTATCGTGCGCATCGGCAGCCGCTGCCCGAACGGTGGAAACCTCTTCGGGCGCGTGCCGCTTTTGATACCACTCGAACCAGCGACGCAGCGCCTCTTCGGTCAGCAGCGAGCGGGGTTCAAAGCCTTGTTGCAGGGCGAACCGTTCCGCTCCCTCGCCGATGAGCATCAGGTGCGGCGTCTGCTCCATCACGCGCTGCGCGATTCGGATGGCGGGCACGAAGCGACGAACCCCGGCGACCGCACCGGCGCGCAGTCGTGCCCCCTCCATTAGCGCGGCATCCAGCTCCACCTCGCCTATCTGATTGGGTAGCCCGCCCAGCCCAACCGACATCACCGTCGGGTCTAACTCCACCGCCGACGCCCCCGCGACCACCGCCTCCAACAGACGCTGTTCGGCATCCGCAATTAGCTCTGTCTCTTATACACATCTGACGCTGCCGACGATCTTACCCCCCCCCCCCTTTTTTTTTTCACGCATAAGCGGGCATCCGCAGATGTGTATAAGAGACAGGTGGTGATGAGTGCCGGAGTGCTGGCCAACTTGGCCTTTGCCTACCTGGTGCTGGTGCTGATGTTTGCTCTGCTGGGGATCCCCTCGGTTACCCGCATCCAGCCCGGCATTCTCATTGCTCAGGTAATGCCAGGTAGCCCGGCAGAGCGGGCGGGCCTGCAGGCAGAAGATGTGGTGCTGCGGGCAGCTGACCACGACTACAGCGACCTTGCCGATGCCGCCTCGGCCTTGGCGGCCCTCAACGATTTTCAGACGCTCATCCGCAGTAGCGAAAACCAACCCGTTCCCCTGCAGGTGCGACGAAGGGAAAAAGAAGCGCTGCTGGAGATTACCGTAATCCCGGAGCGGCAAGGGGAGAAGGTAGCCATTGGGGTTAGCCTAGCGCCCAATCAGGAGGTGAACCTGCGCCCCGCCCAAAACCTAGGGGAGATCCTGACGGAAGCTGGAAACGCCTACCAGCGCTTGGTGATGATGAATCTCACTGGCCTGCAGGAGCTGCTGCGGAACTTCCAAAACACCGCTACTCAGATATCCGGGCCGGTGGGGATCGTCAAGATTGGCGCAGACCTAGCGCGGGATGACGTTGCCAGCTTGTTGAATTTCACTGCCTTGATTAGCATCAACTTGGCCGTCCTTAACCTGTTGCCCCTCCCTGGCTTGGATGGAGGCCACATTGCCTTTTTGATCTTGGAAGCCATCCGTGGCAAGCGGCTGCCCAGGGAGGTCGAAGAGCGGGTGATGCAGACAGGCTTGGCGCTTCTCCTGGGGCTGGGAGTGTTCCTAATCTTCAAAGATACTCTTGCCATTGTCACCGGGTCGGGCTAGTTGCCAATGACCAGCAAGCGGGCTTTGCGCCAAAGAGCGTTGGAGATTTTGCTGCGCCTGAAGCGCCATTACCCCAACTCCAAGTGTACTCTCCACTACCAGACGCCGCTGCAACTGCTGGTGGCGACGATTTTGTCAGCCCAGTGCACTGACGAGCGGGTTAACCAGGTAACCCCAGAGCTGTTTCGCCGCTTCCCCGATGCCCAGGCTCTGGCCACAGCCCCGCGGGAGGAGATTGAGGCTCTAATTCGGCCCACCGGCTTCTACCGCAACAAGGCCAAACACATCCAAGAGGCCTGCCGCAAGATCTTGACAGACTTTGGCGGCCAGGTGCCGCGCACCATGCCGGAGTTGCTCACCCTGCCAGGAGTGGCCCGCAAGACGGCCAACGTGGTACTAGCCCATGCCTTTGGCATTAACGCTGGCGTAACGGTCGATACCCACGTCAAGCGCCTCAGCCGCCGCCTTGGCCTTACCGAGCACGAGGACCCCGTGCGCATTGAGCGGGATCTCATGCAGCTGCTGCCGCAGGTGGATTGGGAGAATTGGTCCCTTCGCCTTATCGAGCATGGCCGAGCCATCTGCACCGCCCGCCAGCCTCTTTGCCAGCAGTGCTTCCTAGCTGATCTCTGCCCCAGCGCCTCCCTCCTAAAGCCGGAGGCAGCTGCCAATTGAAATCCGCAGGAGCTGGCCCTCTCTCCGGAGGGAGTCCTCAAGCCCCTGCTTTTTACCTCGGTATGAGCGCGGTCACGCTACCCCAGCATCACTTTGGGAGAGAGCAACAGCGTCAGGGATCCCTGGCCACAATCAATGCGCCCTTGAGCAAAGCGCACGCGAGCCAGGCCTGCTTTCTTGAGGGTAATGGCCTCGGGATGGGCTGGCTGTAGCCCAATGGCTGCCTGTACCCAGAGGCTCAGATCCGGCTGGTGGCCAACTACCGCCAGCGAGGTGAAGGGATCCCGCTCTGTCTGCCAGCGCACCAAGTCGGCAAAGCTGCCGCCGGGGGCCAACGGCTCAAACACTTCCAGGGCTTCGGCCAAGTTCTCGTCCACGAAGATCTCTGCCGTCTGCCGCGCTCTGACCAGAGGACTGGTGAGCAGGAGATCCCACTTCCAGCCCATGCTCCTGAGCTGGCGGGCAATTTTGCGACAGCGCTGGCGGCCTTTATCCGTTAGGGCGCGCAGGCTATCCTCCTTCCCTGGTTGGGGCTCTTCGGCTATGCCGTGGCGAACAAAATCCACGGTCACTGCCCTGCCTGTTACCTGACTGTTGTCGTCTGGTTCAAGCTCAAACACCATCGGCACCCGGCAAACTTTCACGTTTCTCCTAGGATACCTTGCCCTGCTCGGGAAAAGCCCAGTGGCGACCCTAGTTGTGGTACGATGATAACTAAGATACTAAATGATGTTTTAGGAGTTCCCCAGGCATGTCTGCGGCAATAGATATTGCTGATGCTACCTTTGAAGCCGAGGTGCTACGCAGTGAGATTCCAGTTTTGGTTGATTTTTGGGCACCCTGGTGCGGCCCATGCCGGCTGGTAGCTCCTGTGGTGCAGGAGATAGCAGAGCAGTATGCTGGTAAAATCAAGGTTGTAAAAATCAATACCGACGAAAATCCCCAAACTGCCAGTCAGTACGGCATTCGGAGTATTCCTACCCTGATTCTCTTCAAAGGTGGCCAAAAGGTAGATGTGGTGGTTGGCGCCGTTCCCAAGGCAACGCTGACCACGATCTTGGAAAAGCACCTTGGAGCCTCTGCCGAGGGCTAAGGTTTTGGCCAAGACCAGGGATCTTGCCGGCTCTCCACCAGAAGGCAAGTACCCCAGCCGGGGGAGCCTATTGCAGTAAAAGTGGGTAAAAGAAGTAGACAGAGGATTCTGGATCCCAGCTTGACGGATTCTCTTTCCTTGCTGCTGCAAGAGATTTTTTCCAGTGCGGAAGCTCGTCTCAAGCAGTTACACCACCCCAACCGAACAGCTTGGTTGCGGATCTTGCGGTCGCTGCAGCGGATGGGATCCCTGAAGCTCAGCCGTCTGGACGCCAAGATCTTGGCAGCTACGCTTGAGGATCTGGAGCAGGGGTTTGCCACCTTCCAAAACTACACCCATCGGCGCAAGGTAACCGTCTTTGGCTCGGCGCGTCTAGGGGAGGACAGCCCCGAGTACCAGCAGGCGCAGCTATTTGCCCACCGCATTAGTCAGCTGGGCTTCATGGTGCTGACAGGGGGCGGCGGCGGCATCATGGAAGCCGGTAACCGGGGGGCGGGGCAAGAAAACTCGTTTGGGCTGAATATTCAGCTGCCCTTTGAGCAGGTAGCCAACCCTTTCATTGCCGCCAGCGACCGGGTTATTAACTTTAAGTACTTCTTTTCTCGCAAGCTTTTCTTTGTCAAGGAAACAGATGCCCTAGTGCTGTTTCCCGGCGGCTTTGGCACCCAGGATGAGGCTTTTGAGTGTCTGACCCTGATGCAGACCGGGAAGACCAAGCTGATGCCGCTGGTGCTGGTGGACAAGCAAGGCGGCTGCTACTGGAAAGAATGGGATGAATATGTGCGAGAGCACTTGCTCAGCCGCGGCCTAATCAGCCCCGAGGATCTCCACCTTTACTCCCTAACTGACGATGTCGGGGAGGCCTGTCAGCAGATCGTCGATTTCTATCGCATCTTTCACAGCAATCGCTACGTGCGGGAGCTTTTGGTTTTGCGCTTAAACACCAAGCTTTCACCGGAAGCCCTAGAAATTTTAAACCAAGAGTTTGCTGACATTCTCGAGTCGGGCCGGATTGAGCAAACAGAGGCTCTGCCCGAGGAAGCTGAGGAAGACATTGCCCATCTGCCGCGGCTAGTAATGCGCTTTAACCAGCGCAGCTTTGGGCGGCTGTGGCAAATGGTGCGCCGAATCAACAAGCTCCCTCCCGAAGGGTCAGAGCCTTTGATGCACTCTGAACAAAAGTAGCAGCAATCCCAATGGGCCGGTTGTTTGTCAAAATCTGCGGCATCACGCGGCAGGATCAGGCCGAAGCCATTGCGGCGCTGGGGGTAAGCGCCCTAGGGTTTGTGGCCGTGCCCAACACGCCGCGCTATTTGCCTCTTTCGGCAGCGCGCTGGGTGGGATCCCTGCCCCGCCATGTGGAAAAGGTAGGGGTTTTTCTGGATCAGGATCCCGGCACCATCGCCACCTGGGTGGAAACGGCTGGCCTCACGGCTGTTCAGCTTCACGGCCAGGAATCTCCAGAGATGTGTCGGCAACTGGGAGAGTGGCTCCCCGGCATCCGCCGCATCAAGGCCCTGCGCATCCGGTGCCCAGCAGACCTGGAGGTGGCCGACCTCTACCGCGACTGTGTAGAGACCTTACTGCTGGATGCCTATCACCCCCAACGGGCAGGTGGCACTGGGCAAACGCTCAACTGGTCGGAACTGGCCTCCTGCTCTCTGCCCTTGCCCTGGCTCCTGGCCGGTGGCCTCAGCCCAGACAATGTTCTGCAAGCGCTCAGCCACCTTCAGCCTGCCGGCATCGATCTCTCCAGCGGTGTCGAACGCCAGCCGGGCGACAAAGACCTAGACAAAGTCCGGCGTCTGCTGCAGCAGTTAGCATCCCAAGGTTGGGCAATCGCCCCTGGCCAGTCTCAACCCCCTGCAAGCCAGGGAGGCTCGCGCCCGATCCCTACTGCAGGGATCGAAGGTCCAGCCCTGGCTCAAACCTCACCTCTTTCACCTCTCCCAACCGTCCCATCAGTCCCAGAGGGCGATCGTTGAAGGTCACCAGCACCCCGCCCGCATTGCCAGTGCGCAGCACAATCGATCGCTCGGCCTCCCAGTTCAGCTCCGCCCCTGGCTGTAGGGTAGCCTCAAAAACAGTTTTTCCGTCGACAATAACCCGCAGCCAAGAAGGATGTTCCACCACGCGAATACCAAGGCGCACTGGCTTGCGCTGCTGGGCTTCCAAGACGTCGGGGAAAACCCCCTCGATGCGCGTCCATTGCTCTAGGGTAGGAAACATCTGGCGAAGGGTCGGCTCGGGGTCTGACTTGCGCTCCAAGGAGTTGGCCGCCGGCGGCTGTAGCTGGGATCCCTCACCGCCCGAACGGCTAGCCAGCCACTGCCCAAAGGGATTGCCCCTGCTCTCCAAAAAAGCCGACAGCCCTCCCACCGCCAGCACGACTAGCCCCACATAGGCAGCCCAGAGGTGGAAGGGTCGCAAAGCAAAGGCGGGCTGTTCGCCAACAGCAGTTCGCGGAGGTGAGGCAGAGGGCATTTTGGCCGATAGCAGCGGCAACGCTTGCCGAGATAGCCTTTCGCCATCCAGCCCTAGGTAGTTGGCGTAGCGTTTAATGAAGCCTTGCACGTAGACTGGCTCCGGCAAGCGGCTTAAGTCGGCTTCCTCCAGGGCCTGCAGGTATCGGGAGCGGATGAAGGTATCGTTAGCTACCTCTGTCAACGTCAGCCCCCGTGCCTCCCGTGTTTGCCGCAACAGGGATCCCAGAGCTTCTAGAGAGTGTGCTGGTTCCTGCATCGTCGCTTACCTGTGAACGCACACTCAGGTAACATCCTCCCCCCAATTCACGGGAGATACCTAACACGCATATGGTAACGTACCCCAAGATGGGATCCTTGCAGATCGCGCTCCCCTACTCTCTGAGCGCTTGGCCATTGCCGGCAAACGAGGCCAGCAAAGCCTGAACCTCCTGGGGCTCCAACAGGCGAAACTGACCTGGCTTGAGGTTGCCAAGGCGCAGCGGGCCAATCGCCTCCCGGTGTAAGCTGAGCACAGGATGGCCCAGTTGCTCGGCCACCCGCCGAATTTGCCGCTTACGGCCCTCAAACAAGACCACCCTCAGCCAAGAGGAGTTGGAGTTTCTTCTATTTCCAAAAGGGGGCGGATCACAAAACTCCACCACTGCCGGCAGAGTGGTAGACCCATCCAAATCGACGCCCTCCCGCCACCGTTGTAGCGTGGCTTGGCTAGGGCGACCCTGCACCTGCACCCAATAGGTCTTGGGCAGATGATAGCGCGGGTGGGTCAGCTTCAGGGTCAGGTCGCCGTCGTTGGTGAGCAGCAAAGCGCCACTGCTGTCAGCGTCCAGCCGGCCCACTGGATAGAGACGGATCTGCTGGTTCCAGGGTGGCGGAAGCAGATCCAGGACGGTCTTGCGCCCCCAGGGATCCTTGCAGGTAGACAAGACCCCCCGGGGCTTGTGCAGGAGCAAAACGTAGCGGGCCGGATCCCCGCAGGAGATTGCCCGCCCATCCACTTCGATGCAATCCCGTTCCGGATCGGCTTTAAAGCCCAGCTCGGTGACCACCTTCCCATTGACCCGAATGCGCCCGGCCAGGATCCAGGATTCCACCTGGCGGCGGGAAGCTAGCCCCTGCCGAGCCAAAAGCTTCTGGAGCCGCTGGGGTGCTGCCATAGGCACTGGGTAGCAAAAGAAGCAGAACCTCGCCTCCTAGGAGGAGGCGGGTGTGGTGCCGGCTCTAACTGGAGGAAGAGCTGTAGGACACCTTAAGCCTAACAAATCCTAGAACTTTGCGGTTGCTAACCTCTCAAAAGGCAACCGATGAGCTATTGCCCTGCTGGACTGCAAGGTTCACCAACCGGTTGCGGCCTCTTAGGCAGCAGGACGGGTCTCCTCTTACCTCCTGCAACCCCCGATGGTTAAGGGCTGAAATGGTGCAGCTACTGGCCGTCCAACTCCTCGGCCTCGCCACCATCCCCCTCTTCAACCGTTTCCTGGTCTTTGGAGGAGGATCCCTGCTGTCGAGCCTCGGCTTCCCGTTTCAGTTGGTTGAGCAGGGCCAAGACTCGGGACCCCCGTTCCAAGGAGCGATCTTGTAAAAACGCCACCGTCGGCACTCGTCGCAGGCCCAGCCGCTGGCCAATCTCCCGCCGCACGAAGGGGGTGGCGGCGACCAACCCTTCCATTGCTTGCCGCTGGGCTGCTTCGTCGCCATAGATGCTGACGAAGATGCGGGCGTTTTGCAGGTCGCTGGAAACCTCTACGTCCACAATGCTGACCATGCCCGCCCCCACGCGGGCATCTTTGATCTCCGAGAGCAGGATCTGGCTAACCTCTCGCTTGATCTGCTCGGCTACCCGGGCTACCCGTCGCTCTGTTGCCATTTTTCGATCCTCAGGTTCCTGTCCTCTGCAAACTTCGGCCCTTGGGGAGTGCTGGCTTCTCCGCGCCATGTTCTCAGAACAGTAGCAGATGCTACGCGCCTCTTCTCCTTCCCCCTCTATTTTGGGTCAATGTCCACCCTCTCCTGAGTAGGAATACCTAAAGCCAGCGATGGATGGAGACAAGATGATCAAGACCCCAGAGGCGCTGCGGCGCTCCGTGGAGCAGTTCATGCTCGATGTAACGGAGCCGCTCGATCCGCTACTTGCCCTCAAGCTAACTCAGGTGGTGGTGATGCTGGGAGATACAGCTTACGCCATGGGCTACAGCGATGGCCAGCGAAGTCTCTGCCCTGGCCGTCTTTTGGGAGATAGACACTGCCGGCAGCCTGAGGGGAATTGAAGAGAGGAAGGAAAAGCAGCCAAGATGGGATCCAGTTGCTTGGCCTCCTATGACTTCCCTAGTTCTCCTCTGGCATCGCCGCGATCTGCGCCTAGGAGACAACACAGCCCTCCATGTGGCAGCCCAGCGCAGCCCCCAGGTAGTGCCGGTTTTCGTTTTCGACCCCCAACTTCTGCAGCGGGCAGACATGGCCCCAGCCCGGGTGGCGTTTCTGCTCCAGGCGTTGCAGGACCTGCAGGAGCGCTACGCCCAGATGGGGATCCCACTCCTGTGGCGGCGGGGAGATCCAGCCGTGGAGCTGCGGCAGTTGGCCGCCGAGCTAGGGGCGCAGGCCGTGTTTTGGAACGAGGATCTGGATCCCTGGGCTCGGCAGCAGGAGAGTCGGGTGCGGGCCAGCTTGGCGGAAGCTGGGATCCCGTCTTTTTCTTACCAAGACATGCTGCTGCACGGGCCAGGGGAAGTGTTGACCCAGGCGGGGGAGCCCTACTCGGTTTTTACCCCTTTCTGGCGCCGCTGGTCTAGCTTGCCCAAGCCGGATCCCTTCCCCATCCCCAAGGGTCTGCAGCCGTTGTCCAGCCTGAAAGCCCAACCTCTGCCCAGCTTGGCGGATCTGGGCTTTGTCTGCAACCAGCGGATCCCGGCCGCGGGTGAGAGTGTGGCTCAGAGGCTTCTAGAGGATTTCTGCCAGGGCCTGCGCATTTTCGAGTACGAGCGGGCTCGCGACTTCCCCGCCGAGCAGGGCACCTCTCTTCTTAGTCCCCACCTCTGCTGGGGAACCATCGGCATTCGGCGGGTGTGGCAGGCCACCTGTGAAGTGGAAGCGGAGGCCCGCAGCGAAGAGGCCGAGAGCAGCCTGCGCACGTGGCGGCAGGAGCTGTGCTGGCGCGAGTTTTACAAGCATGTCTTGGCCCACTGGCCCCATGTGGAAAGCGGAGCCTACCGACGAGCCTTTGATGCGCTGGAATGGGACAACCGCCAGGACTGGTTTCAGGCCTGGTGTGCCGGCCAGACGGGCTACCCCATTGTGGATGCGGCCATGCGCCAGCTCAACGAAACTGGCTGGATGCACAACCGCTGCCGCATGATCGTGGCCAGCTTTTTAACCAAGGATCTACTCATCGACTGGCGCTGGGGGGAGCGCTACTTCATGCAAAAGCTTGTAGACGGGGATCTGGCTGCCAACAACGGCGGCTGGCAGTGGAGCGCCGGTGTGGGCACGGATCCCAGGCCCCTGCGCATCTTCAACCCAGCCACCCAGGCGGCCCGCTACGACCCAGAGGGGGAGTATATCCGCCGCTACCTGCCGGAGCTAGCGGGGCTGGATACCCCAGCTTTGCTGTGGGTGGGGAATGACCCCAAGGGATCCTGGGCTCTGCAGGAGCGGCGGCGCTGCGGCTACCCGGATCCCATCGTGGATCACAAGGTGCAGCAGCAGGAGTTCAAGCGGCGCTACCAGGCAGTGCAGCACGGCCACTCTAAGCCCGCTCAAGGCAGTCTTTCTCCTCCTTTCTGACAAGACGTGGCAAGGACTCCTCGTCACTCCCAGAAGCGCTCCGCGCCGCCAGCAGGTTTGCGACAGCGTTGCGTAGCAATAAAAAAGGGGATCCGAGGGATCCCCGCCAATCCCCACTTGCTTGAGACTACCGCCTTAGCTCGCTGGGGATGCGCTCCCCAAAGAGCACGAAGTAGAGGATGCGGTAGATGTCTGTGTTCAGGATTCCAGTGACCGGCACTAGCTCTCGAGCGTTCAGGCCCGCCGCGCGAGCAATGACCCCGCTGCCCACATCGTCCTTGCTGGCCCAGGAGATGCCAAAGGGAAAACGCTTGCCATTTTTGTCCGGAGCGGAGAGGAAGGGCTTTGTACCAGTGCCGTCCACCCCGTCAAGGGGAGCGCCGCTTTCTTCAGTAGGCGGCAGAGGATTATCGGCAGACTCGACATCCACCAGCTGCATCCCGCCAGCATTGCTGTCGCTGGTGGTAATCATGAAGGTCTTGGGATTCTTCTCGATAAAGTTGAGAATCACCCCGATGGCATCGTCAGCCCGCTTCACGGCCTCCAGGCAGCCGGAAGCGTTGAGGTTGTTGCACATGTTGTCGGTGCCCTCTTCTTCGATGACGGCGAAGAAGCCCTTGGGATTGCGGGAGATCCGCTCCAGGGCAAACTGTGTCATCTCGGCAATGGTGGGGGCGCTGGCGATGTAGTTGGGCAAGTTTTCTTTCCGCAACTCTTCTTCAGGCTTGTCGTAGAAGGTGTCCTCGACGTTGAACACCCCCAAAACCTTGGAGACATTCGCCGGCAGCTTGAGCAGCTCGTCGCGGGTATAGACGACGGCATACCCTTTTTTCTTGGCTTCCTCAATGAGGTTGCGGCCATCCTTGCGCTTCCCTTGGCCAAAGCGCCCCTGGACACCTTCCGGCAGCAGCCATTCCTCGCCAGCGCCGAGGATGATGTCTACCCCTGACTCCACCACCTGCAGGGCAATCCCCTCATAGTCGCTGCGCTTAGCAGCCTCGGCAACGAACGCAGCCGTCCCCGGCTCAATGATGGATCCCGTTTGCACCAAAGCTGTACCCAAGCCTGCCGCCACAGCCTCTTCCATGATCGTGTTCAGGGTGCCGTTGGCCGAGGGATACTCCTTGCCGTCCGGATCCAACCCAAAGCTCTTGGCGTGAGCCCGAGTTCCTGTGGCATGGGTCACCGCTCCGGCGTTGGAAGTTCCCCCAAGCTGGTCGAAAAGGTGCCCGCGATAGGGGGCAATCACCGGCAAGCGATCCCAGTTCAAGAAGCCATCTGGGCCCTTGTAGAGAATGCGCGTAATATCCCAGTGGGAGGCCGAAGTGCCATCAGGGTGGAAAAAGATCGCCCCGTTGCCGGTCGGCTTTGGCGCCGCCTGGGCCAGGCTAGAGGAAAAAAGCGAAGAGGACAGCAAACACAGCGTTGCAGCCAAAGCTGCCCTCAGAGGATGGTTACGCATGGCTAACCCGCTCTTGCTTGCTCAAAGCTGAACGTCAAGGAAAGTAACACGGCCTTGAGCAGTTAGCAAGAGCGCAGGCAAACACCCCTGCAGAACTTACCTGCAGCGACGACCCTCTCCTAAGGTCTGCTACTTGGCCGGGGCAGGTTGCGAGGTCTATACCTAGAGTTAACTATCTCTTAACTGCCGCATAACGTCAAGGCTTCTCGTAGAGCTTTATAGCCGTCTTCCAGTCAAGCTGTTCTTTTGGGAGCAGGCGTCGAACTCTTGGCCTGCCAGGACCGCCTAAGCTGTCTAAGGTGGTGTTGCCAACGCTGCAGTTCCCCGGCTTCCAGCGGGATCCCGCCAAAGCGTACTTCCAGGTAGCGCTGCAGGAACCGGATGGCCAGTTCAACCTGAGGCAAGTCGGCCTGGCGCAAGTGTTCTAGGCAAGCTTCTGGCCCTAGGTGGGCGGGGATCCCCACCGCCGTCGCCAGGTCCCGCAGTTGCAGATAAAGCCTTGAGATAAGCTGGCGGCGCTGCTGCGACTTAGGTAGAGCCGCCGGGATCCAGCGCATCCCAGCAAAGGCCAGACTCGGTAGCAAGAGGCCAACCATCCAGGTGGGCCAGGGGGGCGGAGGCTGCCACAGGGATCCCAGCAAAACCCCATTGCCGGCAGTGGCCAACAGAATCCACCCCCCATCCTGCCAGCGCAGGGCCTGATAGCGGCGGCGGCGACCCCAGTAGGCCATGGAACTGGTGATTAAAATCACCCCCACCAGGGGCAGGCTGTTCTGTTGCAGCGTTTGTCCCCAGCCCAGCAGGCTGCGGCGGAAGGCGGCGACGACATCCTCTTGCTTTTGGGGGGTGGTCACGCGGCTAGCCAGCTCTTGGATTTGCCGCCAGATCTGCCGCTGGGTAAATAGGTCGTACTGAATCACATACTTAAACCAGCGAAAGCGCAGGCTGTCGTAGAAGTCTAGGATGGGATCCCACCAGGTTTCCCGCTGGCTAACATTGGCCTCTGCCGGCGTGGCATCGAAGATGATCCATCCATAGGGGCCAAAGGGGATCTCCGTCCAAGAATGGGCATCGGCGTTGCGCACCGCCAGGTACTTTTCCTGCGCCACCCAGCGACCGCCCAAGAAGCCATTGACCACGCGGGCCGGTATGCCAAGGCTGCGGGCCAGCACCGTCAGAGCGGTGGCAAAGTATTCGCAGTGGCCGCGGCGATGGGTAAACAAAAAAGCCTCCAAAGGCGGCTCGGCACCGGGATCCGGCAAATTGGTGGTGTAGGCGTAGTTCTCTAGCAGGTAGTTCCGCAGAGCCGTTACCTTGCCAAAGACATCGGGGATCCCAGCCGTGATCTCCTCTGCCAAGGCGGGAATGCGCGGATCCAGGTCTTCTGGCAACTGCAGATAGGCTTGTTGCTGGACTGGGTCAAGAGCGCTCAGCAGCTCCTCCCGGCCAAGCTGGCGCAGGCGGGGTTCCAGATCCCGTGGGATCCGGCTCACGGCACGGTAGAGATAGGGCATCCGGGGGGGCAGAGAATGGCTGACATCTCCAGTCTCGCGCAGGAGCAGGCGGCGGTTTTGCCATTGCCACCTCTGCTGTGGGGTCATCGCCCCACCTCGATCCAGCCATTCCACCTCCACCAGCGGCGCCACCCCAAAAACGGTGTTGGTGGCCAGCGGCTCTAGGTAGATGAGCTGCTCCAGCGGAAAGAACTGTAGGTCGGAGGCAGCAGGGATCAAGGGGGAGGCCGAGAGCTCAAAAACCCCTGCCGCGTTGGGGAAAATCGAGAGCGAGCGATCCAGCGTCCGCGACCAAGCCCGCCCGTCGTAGTGATCAAAGCTCATGCCACGCCAGTAGAGAGACTCCACCTGGGGCAGCACCCCTGCCGGGAACTCCACCCGCATGACAACGGTGTTGTCAGTCTTGAGGGTGCCAAACTCCCCCAGGCTGACCTCTTCGGCAAAGCCAGTGGTCATCACCGGCGAACGGGCCTGCCGGCCTAAGATCCCCAAGCCGACGCGCGGAAATAGGAAAAACAAAGCCACTGACAGGGCCATGGCCAGCAAGGCCAGGGATCCAAGAAACCCCAGAAAGCCAAGGTCGATCCTGCGGACTTGGCTGGCCGCCTGCGGGTGCTGCTCGGCTTGGAGGCGCAGATGATAAAGGGTGAGGTTAACTAGCCCTACCCCCACGTAAAGCAGGAAGAGGAGTCCAAAGCTAATATCTTGGTTGAACAGGGTGGCAATCGCCATCAACAGCAGCGACAACACCGCCAACTGGATGTGATCTGCTGCCCGCTCCCGCTGAAACAACTTGGCCCCCGTTAGGTAGAGCACCAGGCCAATGGCCCCATCCGAAAGCTGCAGGAAGCCCGAGAGCACCAACGCCGCCAAGCTGACCAACACGCTCACCGTCAGCGGCATCCAGAGGGGCGCATAGCGGGCAAAGCTAATCCGGGGTGGCTCCCAGAACCAACTGCCCACCCCCGCCGCCAAGCAGAGGGCGATAACCGCCGGCGACAGGGCCTGATCTCCAAGGCAGAGGGCCGTGAAGGCGATCCCCACCAGCAGGTAGATGAAGACTTTTTGGACAGCAAGCAGCGGCCAGGCCATGGGCTAGGTTGCTTTGGGATCCCTCAAGTGGCCCTTCCAAGATAGCCAAGTCTTTTTCCTTCTCCTGCCCACGATAGACCCAGCTGGCTGGTACCCCTTCTCGATTGGAGAAGACAGACCTCTGCCGCGGCACTAGAAGGCACTAGAATCGTTAATGTTCCTTAACTTTCGTTGTTTTTCGACCTGCGCTGCGCACAGAGGGGACGAGATGTCCGGCCAGAACGAAATCCACGTAGTGGGGGCGCGGCAGCACAACCTCAAGAACATCGAGCTGCGGATCCCGCGCAATCGCCTGGTGGTGTTTACGGGCGTCTCCGGGTCCGGCAAATCTTCGCTGGCTTTCGACACCATTTTTGCCGAGGGGCAGCGGCGCTATGTGGAGTCCCTCAGTGCCTATGCGCGGCAATTTCTAGGGCAACTGGACAAGCCGGATGTGGATCGCATCGAGGGCTTGAGCCCGGCCATTGCCATCGACCAAAAGTCCACCAGCCACAACCCCCGCTCCACGGTGGGCACCGTTACCGAGATCTACGACTACCTGCGGCTGCTCTACGGGCGGGCTGGGATCCCGCACTGCCCCCATTGCGACCGGGTGATCGCTCCCCAGACGGTGGATCAAATGGTGGATCAGATCCTGGCCTTGCCGGATCGGACGCGCTTTCAGCTGCTTGCGCCTGTGGTGAGGGGGAAAAAGGGCACCCACGCAGCGCTCCTGCAAAGCCTGCGCCAGCAGGGATTTGTGCGGGTGCGTGTCGACGGCCAGGTATGGGATCTCAGCGAAGAGATCACCTTGGACAAAAACAAGACCCACACTATCGAGGTGGTGGTGGATCGGCTGGTCAAGGGCCCCGACATTGCAGAGCGGCTGGCCGATTCCCTGACCACCTGTCTGCGCCAGTCGGGGGGACTGGCGGTAGTGGAGCTCTTGCCCCGCGAGGAGGAGCGGGAACATCTGTTGCAAAAAGTAGCCGAGGTGGCGGGGCAGTACCTCAACGGCAAGCCGACGGAGCTGATCTTCTCTGAGCAATTTGCCTGCCCCGAACATGGCTCGGTGCTGAGCGAGCTGTCGCCGCGGCTATTTTCCTTCAACTCGCCCGTTGGCGCCTGTCCTGTCTGTCACGGCTTGGGCTTTGAGCCCATCTTCGACCCCGACCGCATTGTGCCCGATCCCAAACTTCCCCTCTACGCGGCCATCGCACCCTGGGCCGAGCGGGAGAACCCCTACTACCTGGGGTTGCTGGCAGGGGTCGCCAAGGCCTTTGGCTTTGACCTCAGCAGCCGCTGGTGCGACCTCACTCCCGAGCAGCAGCAAATCCTCCTCTACGGCACCGACCAGGAGATCTACGTTGAGGCAGAATCCCCCTACCGGGGCCGGGGCTACTACCGTCGCTACGAAGGGGTGATCCCGCAGTTGCAGCGGCACTACCAAGAAACCACCTCCGAGACCTACCGGCAAAAGCTGGAAACCTACCTCACCTACCGCCCCTGTGCGGCCTGTGGGGGGGCTCGCCTTCGCCCTGAGGCCCTGGCAGTGCGCGTCGGCGGCTACCGTATCACCGATCTCACCGAGGTCTCTATCCGGGAGTGCCTACACCGCTTAGAGCATTTGAAGCTCACCCCTCGCCAGGCGCAGATTGCCGAGCTGGTGCTGCGGGAGATCAAAACCCGGCTGCAGTTTTTGATCGACGTGGGCCTTGACTACCTCACCTTGGCCCGCCCGGCCATGACCCTTTCGGGGGGTGAAGCGCAGCGGATCCGGCTGGCTAGCCAGATTGGCTCTGGCCTGGCGGGCGTGCTCTATGTGCTGGACGAACCCTCCATTGGCTTGCACCAGCGGGATAACCGCCGCCTCTTGCAGACCCTGTTTCGCCTACGGGATCTGGGCAACACCCTAATCGTGGTGGAGCACGACGAGGAAACCATCCGCGCCGCCGACCACATTGTGGACATTGGCCCTGGAGCTGGCATCCACGGAGGAGAAGTGGTGGCCCAAGGGTCTCTAGCCGACATCCTGGCCTGCGAGCGCTCCATGACGGGAGCTTACCTTTCGGGGCGGAGGCGGATCCCTACCCCTGCCCAGCGCCGACCGGGGAAAGGGGTTGCCCTCAAGCTCACCAATGCCCACAAAAACAACCTCAAGCACATCGATGTGGAGATCCCCCTGGGCAAGCTGGTCTGTGTTACGGGGGTCTCCGGCTCCGGCAAGTCCACCTTAGTCAACGAACTGCTCTACCCCGCCCTGCAACACTACCTCGGCCAGAAGGTGCCCAAGCCGGCGGAAATGGGGGAGTTACACGGCATTGAACACATCGACAAGGTTATTGTCATCGACCAATCCCCCATTGGCCGCACTCCTCGCTCCAACCCTGCCACCTACACGGGTCTGTTTGATCCCATCCGCCAAGCCTTTGCCCAGACTCGGGACGCCAAAGCCAGAGGCTATCCAGCTGGCCACTTCTCCTTCAACGTCAAGGGCGGGCGCTGCGAAGCCTGCAAAGGGCAAGGGGTGAACGTGATTGAGATGAATTTCCTGCCCGATGTGTATGTTACCTGCGAAGTCTGTGGCGGCAAGCGCTACAGCCGCGAGACCCTCCAGGTCAAGTACAAGGGCAAAAACATCGCCGAAGTCCTGGATATGACGGTGGGAGAGGCGCTGGAGTTTTTCGCTGCCCTGCCCCCTGCGGCCAAGATCCTGCAGACCCTGGCCGATGTGGGCCTCGACTACATCAAGCTGGGTCAGCCGGCTCCAACCCTCTCGGGTGGGGAAGCGCAGCGGGTGAAGCTGGCCGCAGAACTGGCCCGCCGCTCCACCGGCAAAACCCTTTATCTATTGGATGAACCCTCCACCGGCCTGTCGTTTTACGATGTTCACAAACTTTTGAACGTCCTGCAGCGGCTGGTGGATGCGGGCAACACCGTGCTGGTGATCGAGCACAACCTGGACATTCTCCGCTGTGCCGACTGGATCATCGACTTAGGGCCGGAAGGGGGCGACCAGGGCGGCCAAATTGTTGCCGTCGGCACCCCGGAAGAAGTAGCCGAACACCCGGGATCCCATACGGGGCGGTACCTGAAGCAGGTTTTGCAGCAACACCCCCCAGCCCCTGAGCTGCCTTAGCTTCGGCTGGGAGTCTGCCTCCACTCGGCCTTCGGCCAACTTCAAAACAACAGCTCTTCAATAATCTCGTTGGAAAACAGCCAGCCCTCGGGCGGGACTAGCCGTAGCCGTCCCCCTTCGCAACTGGCCCAACCTTTTTCAAAGTAGGGATCCAGCCTCTGCAGAGCCTGCTCCACCCTCCTGCTGCCAAAGCGCTCCTGTAAAGTTGCCAAATCCAGCCCTTCCTGGAGGCGCAGCCCCAACATCACCGTATCCATCCAGATTTCTTCTAGAGAGGCTGGCGGCGGGAGGGGGTGAACTTGGGCTTTGACCTGTTCAAAATACTTGTGGAGAGTCCTCGGCTGGTGAATGCGCCGCCCCCCTTCGTAGCCGACAGATCCCATGCCAAAGCCAAAGTAGGGGCGATTTTCCCAGTACACCCGGTTGTGGCGACAGGCATACCCAGGGCGGGCAAAATTGGAGATCTCGTAGTGGATATAGCCTGCCTGGGTGAGGAGACGCCGGGCCATCAAGTACATTTCAACGGTCGCCTCTTCGCTGGGCAGGGGCGCCTCTCCCGGCCGGTACAGCCGGCCAAAGCGAGTTTCGGGCTCGAGGGTGAGATCGTAAACGGAGACGTGGGCCGGGTTGATTTCAAGAACAGCTTGCAGGGACTCCTGCCAATGTTCCAAAGTTTGGTAGGGCAGCCCGAAGATCAAGTCCAGGTTGAAGTTCTCAAAGCCCACCGCCTTCAAGTCGGCCACAGCTTCATAAATTTCTTCCACTCCGTGTAGGCGACCGCAGGCGGCCAGCAGCTCTGCCTGAAACGCCTGGGCTCCCAAGCTAATGCGGTTGACCCCCAGGTCCCGGTAGCCCGCCAACTGCTCCCGCGTCAAGGTGCCGGGGTTGGCCTCAAGCGAAATCTCGCAGTCGGGATGAAACGGGATCCGCTCCCTGAGTTGAGCCAAGATCCGGCCCAATTGCTCCACCGTCAGCAGGGAGGGGGTGCCGCCGCCGAAAAAAATGCTGGTCAAGGGTTGGGGATCCCCGGCCAAATGGCGGTAGCGATAGGCGCCACCGATCTCTTGGCAGAGCACCTGCACATAGGTTTCTATGAGCTCGCGGGTGCCCAGGCCAGTGGCAAAATCGCAGTAGTGGCAGCGCTGCCGACAGAAGGGGATGTGCAGGTAGGCAGCCTTCGGCCAGCCAAGCTGAGCGGAGGGGGTCAGCTCTTCCGTAGGTGCTGCGACTGCCATAGAACCACTCTACTGATAGGCCCTTGAAAGGATCCATGAAAGCCGTGCGCCTGGCGGTGATCGACTATGATGCCGGCAACTTGCATTCAGCTTGCAAAGGGCTGGAGCGGGCCGGGGCCGAGGTGCAGCTAGTAACAGAGCCGGACGGCCTAGAGGCTTTTGATGGCGTCGTCTTGCCGGGAGATGGGGCTTTCGACCCAGCCATGCAGCAGTTGCGGGCGCGGGGCTTTGTGGAAGCCCTCCGAGCGGCAGTGGAGCGGCAGCAGCCCTTCCTGGGCATCTGCCTTGGGCTGCAGGTTTTGTTTGAAAGCAGCGAAGAGGGAAACGAGCCAGGGCTGGGCATCGTGCCAGGACGGGTGCAACGCTTTCGACCAGAGCCAGGCCTGCGCATCCCCCACATGGGCTGGAACCAGTTGCACCTCACCCAGCCCCAGTCTCCCCTTTGGGCAGGGATCCCTGACCAAGCCTGGGTCTATTTTGTCCACTCCTACCATGCAGTGCCCAACGACCCAAGCTGGGTGGTTGCCACCACTCAGCACGGCAGCCAAACCTGTGTGGCCGCCATTGCCCAGGGCGCTGTGTTGGCCACCCAGTTTCACCCGGAAAAGTCCGGCCCGGTTGGTTTGAAGATCTTGCAAAACTTCGTGGACTTTGTGGCCGGATCCCTGGCCCGCACCTAGACCTCGGCTTTTCCTAAGCCCTATGAACTACTGGCTGATGAAATCGGAGCCCAGCGTCTACAGCATCTGGGATCTGCAGCGGGAGGGCCAAACTCTCTGGGACGGCGTGCGCAACTACCAAGCCCGCAACTACCTGAAGGCTATGCAGCCTGGGGATCGCGCCTTTTTCTACCACTCCAACGCCAACCCTCCCGGCATAGCCGGCTTAATGGAGATCGTGGAAACCCAGGTGGTGGATCCCAGCCAGTTTGATCCCACCAGCCCCTACTACGATCCCAAGTCAACCCCTGCAGCTCCCCGCTGGTACACGGTGCGAGTGCAATTCGTTGCTGCCTTTGAGCGCTTGATCCCTTTGGCCCAGTTGCGGGCCACTTTTACCCCTGCAGAGCTAGAGGTGGTGCGGCGGGGCACGCGACTGTCGGTGATGCCCGTTCCCCAGGTCGTGGCAGAACGGCTGCTGGAACTGACAGCCTTTTCCCCCTAGTCCTACGAGGCTAGGGCGAGCCAGCTAGAGGCCTCTTGGCCCCTGGCAAGGGGATCGACTGCCAAAGCTTCAAGAGCCAAAGGTTGAGAGTCCCCAGCGCTGCAGGCTGTCGAAAGCTGCGTAGGCCGTCAGATCTGGCTGCAGGGGCGTAATCGACACGTAGCCCTCGGCAACTGCCCGCACATCAGAGCAGGGATCCACCTCCTCTTCCACCACCTCTCCTGCCAGCCAGTAGTAAGCCTTGCCGCGGGGGTCTACTCGTTTCTCGTAGAGATCTGTGTACTTGCGCCAGGCCAGGCGGGCCAAGACCATGCCGCGTATTTCAGCTAGCCCCAGCGGCGGCACGTTGACGTTCAACAGCATTGGCTTCTCTAGGGGCTTCAGGCTCAGCTTCTCCAGCAGGGTCAGCACCACCTGGGCCGCCGGCTGAAAATCCTGGTGGGTAAAGCTGGCCAGGCTCACTGCCAGGCTGGGGATCCCTTCCAACAGCCCTTCCATGGCTGCTGAGACAGTGCCCGAGTAGAGCACATCGGTGCCCAAGTTGGCCCCCTGGTTGATGCCGGAAATCACCCAGTCAGGACGATGTTGCAGCAAGCCATCCAAACCCAGCTTGACGCAGTCCGAAGGTGTGCCTGAACAGGCCCAAGCTTGCACCTCTGGCGGAAACCCCTCCCGCACCGGCTCCAGCCTTAGAGGCTTGTGCAAGGTTAGGGCATGGCCCGTGGCCGAGCGCTCCCGATCCGGACAGACCACCGTTACCTGGTGCCCGCCTATCTGAGCCAGCGTTGCCGCCAAACACCGCACCCCGGCCGCTTGGATGCCGTCATCGTTGCTGACGAGAATGTTCATCAGTGCCACCCCTCACCCACCCCTGGCCATCCTTCCCTTCGACCAAGCTCGGCTGCCTCCATGATGCCCTCTGCTGCCAAGCCTACAGCCGGCCGGAAGCCAAGACAAAGCCTGAGAAGCGCAGTCTAGCATGTTATCATTGAGCATAGTCTTACGGACAATATCCGTAGAGGTACGGTGTCGTTCAGTAAATTTTGAGGGTCATTATGAAGCTAAGGTAAAGCTAGTCTTCTTCCTCTTGTGGGGGCTGCCAATGGCGTCTTTGGTGGAGGGAAGAGCCCAATGTAGCCCCTGAGGTTGCCCAATCGACAGGAAGTCTATCCCATGTCCCTAGTTTCCATTGCATCGGCAACAGAAGCTCAGGAGTGGCGAGAACTCTGCCAGTGGGCTGAGGAGCACTACCGCTCTCGCACCTTTCCCAAAGATGTGCGCATCCCCACCCGTCCGGGACTGGTGTATATCCCCCAGGAGGGGGTGGTGCGCCTGGTCAGCCAAACGCCAGAGCGGCGGGAAGTTTTTGTTGGGTTTATCACACCTGGCGTGCCCTTTGAGGTGAGCCACCCAGAGCGCTTTGAGCTAAAAGCCTGTACCCACGTCGATCGCACCACGGTGATGTGGTTTTACTGGAAGGATTTAGAACAGTGGCCCTATCTGCACCAGAAGATTCAGGAAAGCTTCCGCCAGCAACTCCAGCGCAAGTTGCTCTGGCTAGGCAACCTGGGCCAGCGTCGAGCCATTGACCGCCTCAGGGGGTTTCTAAGCCTGTTGATCGAGGAGTACGGCCAGCCCTGCGACCAGGGGATGTACCTCCCCTGGACTCTAACCCACGCCCAGATTGGGGATGCCATTGGCGCTACCCGCGTGACGGTAACCCGCCTGCTGGGATCCCTGCGCTCGAAGGGGTTTGTGCAGATCCTGGATCAGAACCTGATCTGCATTCCTAATGGGGTGAAGCTGCAGCCGACGCCGAAAAAGGTGGCCAGCGCTTAAGCTATGGGCCTACAGCTTTACTACCGGGCCTGGGGAGAAGGGATCCCTTCCCTGCCCATCTTGCTGCTCCACGGCCATCCCGGCAATGCCGACTGCATGGAAGTTTTTGCCGAGGCGGTGGCTGGGATGCACCCCTGCGTAGCCCCAGATCTGCGCGGCTACGGGCGTTCGCAAGTACGGGATCCCTTTGAGATGTCGGCCCACCTGGAGGACTTGCAGGAGCTGCTGGATCGCCTGGGCTGGCAGGAGTGTCTGCTACTGGGCTGGTCTTTGGGCGGGATCCTAGCCCTAGAGTTGGCTTTGCGCCTACCCCAGCGGGTCAAAGGCTTGATCCTAGTGGCCAGCGCTGCCTGTCCCCGCAGCAACCATCCCCCTACCGATTTTTGGGATCAGCTCAACACCGGCATTGCTTCGCTGCTCAACTGGCTTTGGCCCGGCTGGAGTTGGAACATCAACACCTTTGGCCGCCGCTCTCTCTACCGCTACCTAATCCAGAGACATACCCCGAGAACCTATCGCTACCTGGCCCAGGCAGCTTTGCCGGCTTACCTGCATACCTCTCCTCAGGCTCGCCAAGCCCTACGCGCTGCCCTTCGACAGGGCTACAACCGCGAGGGAGAGCTGCACCGCCTGCACCTGCCGGTTTTGATTCTGGCTGCGGAGCAGGATTGCCACATCACTGTTGCCAGCAGCCTAGCCACGGCCCGCCTTCTCCCTCAGTGCACCTGCATTGTCTATCCCAACGTGGCTCACCTCTTTCCCTGGGAGATCCCTGAGCAAGTAGGGCAAGATCTGCGCCGCTGGCTGAGGGCTCAGGACTGGGCCAGGGGAGGCTCTTGCAAAGTCCCCTCAGAGGGCGGGGCGGCCTCCTGAGCTTGGGCTAACCTACGCAGCCGAGCAAAGGCCTCTTCCTCCAGGTGGATTTGCTGCTGCTGTTGTTCTTCCGGGGTGCGCAGGCGTTTCCCCAAAGGCTGTTGCAGCGTGCCCAAAAGTAAGGGCTCAGAGACTCCCGGCTCGGGGTGGATGACAGTGCGGGCCTGCAGGGTAAATACCGGCGAGCCGGTAGAGAAACGACCAGAGGAGGCCAGATCGCTAGCTGCCTGCTTCAGCGTAAGGATCAGTTGCTCCGGGGTAATATCTGGGCTAACGGCAATGACCGCCCGCTCCGCCCCTTGGTCATAGACAGTGGTGTAGGGAGCAGCCCCGGGGATGCGGGAGCGGAAAATGGGCCCTAGGCTCAGAGCAAAACAGCCTGCCGTTAGGACCAAGGTAAAGGCCGTGTAGCCCACTAGCGAAAACTTCCAAGGCCAGTTGCGTATCCAGGCCAGCAGAGTGAGCAGCGCCAGGAAGACCGCTACTCCCAGCCCCACCTGGCTGGCAGAGGCGAAGAAAGATTGCAAAGAGCCATCCATCATTCGCAAACTACCTCTTGTTGACCCCAGAACTGCCGGCGGCTATGTGCATTTTAGAGCCATTTCTTTATGCTACTAAATCAGCATTGCTGGCAAGAAGGACGCTGAAAAAATGCGAAGAAAACGAACCACGGTACTGGCGAAAGGACTATAATGACTATAATGCCGGCGAAGCGGCTTGAGAGCTGTCGGCATTCATCTTCAACTCTATCTGAAGGAGCGCATCACAGGCTTGATTCTACGGATCCCTCGGTAGCCCTGCGGATCGCAAGAGAGTCACTGTTCACCCTTGGCAACCTCACTGCCGGGATCCTCAGCGAATACCACGACGTCATTAGCAGCTCTGTGCTGCTGGAAAAGCTGCAGGCCTTTCGGGTTGTCTACGAAGAGGCTGTTGCCCGCCTACAGAAGCCCTCCTTCCGGATTGCCACCATTGGCACCACCTCTTCGGGTAAATCCACTATTGTGAACGCCCTCATTGGCCGGAAAATCGCGCCTATTGAGGCCCAGGAGATGAGTGCCGGGATTCCTGCGGATTAGGCACAGCGAGCGGAGCAGGCTAGTTATCCACAATACCGAAGGAGCTACCTGGGAATGCGGCACGTGGGAAGACCTGAGGGACGAAGAAATCTACAGCCGGCTCAAGCTGACGATGGAGGCCTACCACCAAGAGCGGCGAAAGAAGAGGAAGAAGAGGGATGAAGCGGAGGTGGGCATCCCTCAGGTAGACGTTGAGTGTCCGCTGCTGCCGGTCAGAAATCCTTTTCTGTTAGGCCTGCCTGAGGGCTTACAGGTCGAGATTTATGACTTGCCTGGCCTAAACTCAATTCAAGATAGAACAAGCCTTAGGATTATCCAAGAGCATGTCAGCAAGTGCTTTAGCTTTGTTGCACTGGATTACTCTCAGACAGATTGGCAAGGACGGGAAACTCTCTTGAGAGAGCTAAAGGATGTCGTAGAGTTTCTCAGAGGTCAAACCAGTTTGATGGTCTTCTTGCTCAACAGGGTTGACATGCGGAATCAAACCGACAACCCCCTAGAGCAAAGGATCGAGGAGCTGAGGGAGGAAATTCAGGAGATTCTGGCTCTTCCAGAGCCACCTTGCATCGTTCCTCTTTCTGCTATTGCACTCTTTTATGCTCAATGTGCCTGGGGAGCTAACTCTTCTGAAGCATCGGATGTAGATCTCAGTACCAGGCGGTGGATGGTCAGTTCTCTTTTTAAAGACTGCTATAACTTCATTAAAGCCTCTGCGAGAGGTGATAAGGAGCTGAGGTCGTGGCTACTTAACCTCGAGAACAGCATCGAGGAAGGACAGGAAATATCCGAATTTTTTTCTCTGACCAAGCCCATCAGATCCCTGTTGAGCGCCAGGCCTACTGCCTATTGCTCAGCGATATTGCTCTCAAGGGTTGGGCAGTTTCCCTAGCGGCGGAATCCCAGCTTCTGCTTAAACATGGGTACCTTCAAGATGCTGTTGATGTCCTAAACTTCGAGGTCCCTCGTTTCCGGGAACTGAGCGAAAGGTGGTGTGCAGCTCTCTTGCCAGCAGATCGGCCTCAGCTCTGGACAGCCTATACGTACAAGGCTTCTGGCTTCGCTGGCCGCATCTCTAGCGAACGCATCCAGCGCATTGCTCGTCTTTCCCCATTTGATCGAGGGCTTACGCCAGAGCAGGTCTTTCTCAGAGAAAAGAATCTTTCCGTCGAGTTTCAGATGACCTATTTCCAGGAGTTGGACAAGTCTTGGTACCTTTCCCAAGCTGCTTTAGCCGAATACCTAGATACCCTCAGCGAGCTCACCGAGCGCCTTGAAGGTCTCCAGTCTTTTGCTCGCCTCTGTCGAGAGCTTAACCAAGCGGATCCGTACCGATTGATCCCATCTGAACCCAAAAGTCTCTATCTACTGGCTGCCGAGTAAAATGGTCAGCCGACCTCGCGGGCAGCGCGCACCAGCAGTCCCGCTATGATCAGCGCCGAGAGAATCGAGCTACCCCCGTAGCTCACTAGAGGCAGGGGCACCCCTGTAGTTGGCAGCATCCCGCTCACCACGCCGATGTTGAGCAAGGCCTGGCCCACCAGGAACATCAGGCAGCCACAGGCCACTAGACGAGTGGGCAGATCTGGGCAGCGCCACATGACTCGCAAGCTCACCCAGGTATAGGAGCCCAACAGCACCAGGAAGAAGAGGGATCCCACTAGGCCAAACTCCTCCGCATAGACCGCAAAGATGAAGTCCGTGTACTGGATGGGCAAGTAGAACAGCTTTTGTTGAGAAAGACCGTAGCCTTTGCCCCACCACCCCCCTGAGCCAATAGCCAAGAGGCTTTGCACCAACTGGTAGCCATCTCCTCGGGCATTGCCCCAGGGATCCAAAAAAGCCAGGATGCGCCGCCGTTGGTAGTCTTTGCTGAGGATGCTCACCACTGCTGCTAGCGTCCCCAGGCCTGCCGTAGCCAAAAGGGCGAAGAGGGGGACCCCAGCCGTCCAGGCCATAACCCAGAGAGTAAGACCGCAGATGGCAGTGGTGCCCAAGTTGGGCTGGGTGAGGATCCCCAGCAGCCCCAAAGCAAAGAGCCCAACCCAGACTCTACGAAACCAGCGGGGATGCTCGAACCAACGGCCAAACACCCAAGCTCCCTGGAGCACCAGCAGGGGCTTGAGCAGTTCCGAAGGCTGGATGACAGGGATCACCTTCAAATCCAGCCAGCGACTGGCATCCAGGCGGGAAACCCCTAGCCCCGGCACCTGGGTAGCCCAGACCAAGCCAATGCCCAGCAGGCAGAGGATCCCGGCCCAGGGGAACCAGCGCTGCAAGGGGATACGCACCAAGAGGGTGAAGCAGGCCAGCCCCAGCCCCGCCCAAAGCAACTGGCGCTTAAAAAAGTAGAGGCCATCGCCGGTAGTCTGCTGCGCCACCGGGTAGGAGGCCGAAAACAATACCGCCAGCCCTATCCCCAGCCAGACCAGCGTCAGCCAACGCAGCCAGCGCGCTTCAGCGTTCCAGGAATCCCACCAGGGCTTGGCAGCAGGCTCGAAAGTGGTGGCCACGGTGCTCGAAACTGGGGTACTGGTCGAAGCTGGCACAAGCAGGCGACAGTAAAACGGTGATGGGCTGAGCTGGATTGGCTAGAGCTTGCGCTAGGGAGCAGGCAGCTGCAAAGGCCCTTTCCACCGCCATATCTAGGGTCGGCAGGATCTCGACGTCAGTATAGCGGATTTCCTGAAGGGCCTTGGCCAGCTTAGGAGCGGCCTCCCCAATGAGCAACACGCGGGCCACCTTGGCCTGAATAAGCCGCAGCCAGGCCGAGGGATCCCCCTGTTTGGCCCTTCCCCCGGCAATGAGGATAATGGGCGGGGAGAGGGCGTTGAGCGCGACCCAGCCGGCCTCGTAGTTGGTGGCCTTGCTGTCGTTGACAAAGCGGATGGGGGTAGATCCCACCTGGATTTGGGCCACCCGTTCCAGCCGATGGGGCATGCCGGCAAAAGAGCGGATGGCGGCTTGAAGGGCAGCGTTGGGGATCCCGGCTAGATGAGCAGCCGCTGCTGCCAAGAGCAAGTTTTGCAAGTTGTGTGAGCCAGGGCAGCGCTCGGCAAAGTCCTCCAGCTCCGCCACCGCCTCCCCCTGGATGTAAAGCGTGCTCCCTCGCAGGAAGACATCCGCTTGTGGATCCTGCAGCGAAACCCAGTAGGTCTTTTCCCAGTCTCGCCGCCGGCGAAAGAGGTAGGGGTCCTCGCCATTGACCACCCGCCACTGGGCCCGCTCCAGTAGCCGCGCCTTAAAGCTGGCATAGCGCTCCAGCGTGCCGTGCCGCTCTAGGTGATCTGGGGTGAAAGTTGTCCACACTCCAATGCGGGGTGGGCTGCCAGGGGAGCTCTTCATCAGGCGGCTGCTGGCCTCCAGTTGGTAGCTGCTCAGCTCTGCCACGATCCAATCTGGCCGACGCTGCCCTTGCCAAGTCTCCAGAGCCACTTGGGACAGGGGCAAGCCAATGTTGCCGCAAGGGATCCCTTCCAGCCCCGCCGCCTTGAACATCTCCGCCACCAGGGCCGTGGTGGTGCTTTTGCCGTTGGTGCCCGTGATCCCCACCCAAGGCAGATGCTCTAGGAACTGCCAGGCCAGCTCCGCCTCTCCCAACACCTCGATCCCTTGCCGACGTGCCTCTTGCAGCAGCGGGTGATCCCAGGCAACGCCGGGGCTAACCACCACCTGCTCCACCCCTGGCAGCAGTTGAAAAGGCTGGCCCAAGTGGACAGAGATCCCCTCTCGTTCCAGATCCGCCTGCCGTTGCCGCAAGATCTCCGAGTCCTGCTCGTCCCAGACCCAAACCTCTTTTCCTTGCGCTCGCAGCAGCCGTGCAGCCGACCGACCTGCAATCCCCAGTCCTAAAACTTGATGGCCCACGTCTATTTCCTTGGCAACTTTGGCCTTCAGATCCGCATCTTACGAACTAGCTGCCCTCTAGAGCGTGGCACTGGGCTAGGGATTGCAACGACAGAGAAAGGAGAGGACCTCGCCCATTAGACAGTTTATGGCTTGGTACTTCTCAGGGGAGGCTGAGAGGATTTCTGCCTCTGACTGCACATAGGTAGATGGCAATAGTTCGTCGCGGCAGTTGGAGACAAGCCCTTGCACCAGTTCTGGCGTGGTTTCCAAGTGAAACTGGAGGCCGATCACTGAGCGTCCAAGCTGAAAGGCCTGATTCTCACAGCCTTCGCTTTTGGCAAGGTGAATTGCACCGGGCGGCAGCTCGAAAGTTTCCCCGTGCCAGTGAAAAACCTCAATCGAAGGCGGGAAGCGAAAGGACAGCTCGTTAGCCGGTTGGATCCCTTGCACCGGCCACCAGCCTATTTCCTTGACAGGATTGGGAAACACCCGAGCCCCCATTGCGCTGGCAATCAGTTGCGCCCCCAGACAGATGCCCAAAATAGACTTGCCAGCCTCGATAGCATTGCGGATGAACTCTTTCTCCTGGCCCAGCCAAGGAAACGTGCTTTCGTCATTGGCACTCATAGGGCCACCCATGACGATGAGCATGTCAAATTCATCCAGGCTCGGCAATCTCGTCGATTCAAAAAACTTTGTGCCTGTTACAGGGTATCCCTTGGCTCTAAGCCA
>NZ_JANSHF010000019.1:0-37559 GCF_047461475.1 Synechococcus sp. WC10meta | reverse complement strand
GCACCAGGTCGTGGGAAGGGTTGGTTTGAATAAAGCCATGTCCCTCTAGTTTGGCGCCGTCGCAGCTAAAGAGCTGGAATTGAGGGCTCCAGTAGAACTTCAGTTGCTTTGCCGCCATGCTCTAGCCGTCCTCTTGTCCAATGACGGGATCCCTTCCTCTAGAGCCTACACCTGAATTGACAAGCTGTTATGCACTATAGGCCATGGAAGAAAGCGCTGGCCTCATTTGACAATCAGCCGGAGATCAAGCTCTCCATCATTGGCAAAGTCGGAGCCGCCTTCGCACAAGACAGACTTCAGCCCCCCTATTAGGATCCAAGCGGCTGGTCGAGCTAGAGTCAGCTGAGCCTACTTCCGCCGCTGCCGCTACGAGGCAAGGGCTCTGACCACGCAGCGCTTGCCGCCGGCGAGGGTAGAATGCCAGGCTGAGAGCAAAAGCAGCATTGGCAATGGGTGAAGACATGACACAGCGTGCTCAGCAGGGATCCCCAGTTGGCAGCAGGGCCGAGCGGTGGGAGGGGGGGAGGAAATCGCTCCGGCTGGTTTTGGCCGCTGTATTGCTTTGGGCGGTTTGGCTGGGTGGGATCCCGGCGCTGGCGCTGCCCCAAGGGGATGCCATTACCGATCCGCGTACTCTCTTGCGGCGGGCCCTGCCCATCCAGGACAGTCGGATTTGGGAAATCGATGAAGCCATCACCAAAATCGAGGCGGACCTGAAGTACAACCGCTGGTCAGCCGTGCGGGGGGATGTGCGCCAGGTGGAGCGGCTTCTGGACCGCTATACGGATCCCCTGCTGGCGGAGTTGCCCCCTGAGCAAGCTGCTGCCGCCTCTGAAGAAATTGCCGCTCTGCGGCAGGAGTTGCAAACCATCAACCAGGCCACGGAGCGCAAACCCAAGGGCAAAGAAGAGGCTCGCGCCGCCTACGACCGTCTGGTGGACAAACTGGGATCCCTGGAGAGCAAGTGGGTGGGGGCTTTCCCCTACGAGATCCCGCAGGAGTATGCCGACAGGCCCCAGCTCCTGGGCCGAGCAGAAGTGGAGCTGAACACCACCGCTGGGCGTATGGTGATCACCCTCGATGGCTATAGTGCTCCAATCACTGCCGGCAACTTCGCTGACTTGGTGCAGCGGGGCTTCTACGATGGCCTGACCTTTGATCGAGTGGAGAAATTCTTCCTTGTGCAAGCCGGGGATCCCCCTGGCCCTGCCGACGGCTATGTGGATCCGGCCACGGGCAAAGTTCGCACCATTCCTCTGGAGATTCGCGCCAAAGGTGAATTAATGCCCCGCTACGGCCAGACTTTTGAGCAACTGGGCCTCTGGGATGTGGAGCCGGCTTTGCCTTTTTCTGCCGAGGGAACAGTGGCTATGGCTCGCTATCTAGAGGATCCCAACAGCGCCTCTTCTCAGTTCTTCATCTTCATGGCCGAGCCGGATCTCACCCCCGCCGGCCTCAACCTCATGGATGGCCGCTACGCTGTGTTTGGGTATGTTACTGAAGGCACCGAGGTGCTGCGCAAAATTAAGCTGGGGGATCGCATTCTAAGCGCCCGCATCATCTCGGGCAAAGAAAACCTCAAAAATGCCTAAAGCCGTTTCCGCAAGCGAGGGGAATCCCCAAGAGGCAGTATGATCGGTAGGGCTGGCAAGCCCCAGCTTGCAGGATGCCCTTGCCTAGGAGACAGGGGGAAGCGACTGTGAGGTACTTCAGCAGGCAAGTCCGTCGGGGTCAATCCTCGCTAGGGCAGGAGCGCTGGGCTCTTGTCGAGGCCCGCCTTGAGCAACTGCTTAGAGCCGCTGAAGCCAACTTGCAGGCCAATGCCGAGTTGCGCCAACAGCAAGAGAAGCTGCAGCGCCAACTGGAGGCCGAGTGCCGCCAAAGCCAAGCTCTGCGCGACGCCATCGTTGACCTGCGCGCTAGCGTCATGGAGCTGCGGGAGGGACAGGCCTTCTGGCAAAGCCAGGTAGACGATCTGCGCACCTGCCTGCGGGATCTGCTCAAAGAACACAGTGAGCTGGTGCAGATCATTGCCCAGCAGCAGCACATTCTCAAGGATTGTAAGGAAGTCATCCGCGCCATTCTGGAACACATGCGGGACGACCACCGCGACTTTCGCTCTGCCCTCAACATCTTGCTGGAGGAACTGCACCAGACCGTGCGCTGCTTAGTTCTCCAGTCAGGTGGCTCCCTTCCCAAATCTGTCCGCCATCCTGAAGCGCCAGAGGTCGATCCCGCCGCCGACAAAACCTCTTTGGCCTAGCGCCCTTCTGCACTGGCTAGATCACCCTTTCCTCTGGCAACCACTAGAGAATCTGGGTTCGCCGGGGATCGCCGAAGGTTTTCTTCAGGTGGCGCAGCTCTTTCTTTAAGTAGTTCAAGAGCTTGCGGCGGTCGCTGAGTAGCCCCTGCAATTCTTCAATGCGGGCCTGTAACTGGGACTGCTCTTGCTGCAACCGTTCCCGTTCCAAGGCCGTCAGGCGGCGCAGAGGCATGGCTAAGATGGTCTCCGCCTGCTGAGGGGTACAACCCAAGCGGGCCTGCAGTTGGGCTTTGGCGGTGGCGCCATCGGATGCTTGCTGCAGCAGGTTGATCACCCCCTGCAGATTGGCCAGGGCCAGCACCATCCCCGCCACTTCTTCTACCTTGCGCTGTAGCTGCTGCAGTTCGGCGCGGAACAGGCGGTTGAGGGTGGCTTCGCGAAACTGTAAAAAATGCTGCAAGATTTGCTTCAGGTTAAGCTGCTGCGGCTTGCCATCCACCAAGGCCAGCAGGATTACCCCGAAGTTGCTCTGCAAAGGGGTCAGCTCATAGAGCTGCTGCAAAACCTCCTGGGGATTGGCCTCTCGCTTAAGCTCCACTACCACGCGAATGCCCTTGCGATCCGACTCATCCCGCAAGTCGGCAATGCCGCTGAGACGACCCTGGGCAACCAGCTCTGCCACTTTCTCAATCCAGGCGGCTTTGTTCACCTGGTAGGGAAACTCGGTGATGACCAGGGCGGGCCGCCGGTAGCGTCCTTTGCCCGGCTGAGCCTCCTCAAAGTGGGCCACTCCCCGCAGGGTGATGGAGCCACGCCCGCTGAGATAGGCTTCGCGGATCCCTTGGCTGTCGACAATCTGGCCGCCGGTGGGAAAGTCCGGCCCCGGGATCCAGCGCAACAGCTCCTCGGCGCTGAGGTTGGGACGGTCAATCAGAGCCAGCAGGCCGTCCACCACTTCTCCCAAGTTGTGGGGCGGAATACTGGTGGCCATGCCTACGGCGATCCCGGAAGCGCCATTGAGGAGCAAGATGGGCAGGCGGGCTGGCAAAACGGTCGGCTCGATGTGGGATCCGTCGAAATTGGGGGCAAAATCGACGACCTCTTCCGAGAGCTGCTCCAGAAGCACTCTGTGGCTCAGGGTCGACAGTCGGCACTCTGTGTAGCGCATGGCTGCCGGCGGGTCGTTGTCCACCGAACCGAAGTTGCCGTGTCCCGCCACCAGGGGATAGCGGCTGGAAAAGTCTTGGGCCATGCGCACCAGCGCGTCATAAACTGCCTGATCCCCGTGCGGGTGGTATTTCCCCAGCACCTCCCCCACCACCCGAGCGCATTTGCGGTAGGGGCGATCCGGCGTCAGGCCCAGCTCGTGCATGGCGTAGAGGATACGGCGATGGACTGGCTTGAGGCCATCCCGCACATCTGGCAAGGCCCGCCCCACGATCACGCTCATGGCGTATTCCAGGTAGGAGCGCTGCATCTCCTCCCGCAAATCGGTTGCAATCACCCGCCCTGGACGGGATCCCGGTAGTTGCCGAGTCATGACCCAGCGGAGCCTCTAGCGCTGTTTCGTCTCCAGAAAGTGCCCTGCAGGGAATGCTAGCCTAGGCTGTGAGAGCTGGCGTCCAGATGGCAAGGGAGTGGCAGAGCTATGCAGCCCAAGACCCTTGGGTCGGCCCTGAAATTGATGGTAGCTGCTGCTGCTATTAGCGCCGCCATCAAATACGGTGGCCCCTACCTGGCCTTGCCGAAGACTCTGCCGGTAATGGTCACCATGATTGCTTCCCCTGCTGTGGTTATGGCCGCCCTTCTGTGGCGCTGGCAACAGCGCTCTTCCCTCTCCCCAACCCTTACCCAAGACCTTCAGGGCTCGCCACCAACGGCAGGGTTTGAAGACCTGGACTGACCTTCCCCCTAGTGGAGACAAACGATAGGCCGGATCGCTACCGCTGGGTAAGGCGCAGGGTTACTGTCGGGCTAGTTTGGCTGCCAGAAGTAGCCGTGAGGTTGACCTGATACACCGTGCCGGCGGCCGGAATGGGGGTCGGACGGTGATGGTAAAACGGCCCTGCCCATCGGCCTGGACAGTTTGGTTCATCACCGTCTGCTGAGCGCTGAGAATGCCCTCCAGTGAAGTTGAGGCCGTTACTGTTACCCGCACCGAAGCATTGGGAGCTGTGGTGCCTTGCAGCGTAAAGGAAGAGCCGGCAACCCGATCCCCGTCCCGCAAGTTAGTAATCTGGGGCACTAAGCTGGGGACAGTGGTAGTTGCGGAAACTTCTTGGGCGGCAAGACGCTGGATACCGCCGCCAGCCCCCTCGATCCAGCGAGCTGGCTGTTCTGCAGTCATAAAGCGCACCTGGCCGTTGTTTTCCAAACGCGCAATGACGATCCCTTCGCGGGTAGCATCTTTCGGTTCAACGAGGACGTTGACCACGTAAGTGCCGCTGGAAACTTCCCGGGCCTGTAGAGTTTGCACCTGCCGTCCATCCTGAACGAGGTAAACGGTTACTCGGCTAGAGGGAGTGCCTTTAACGGTTACCCGCAAGATCTCGCCTGCTGACAGGGGGCGATGGCCGGCGTTGTGATCAATTAGATCAATGGAGGATCAATGGAGGCACGGACAGGGCTGCCCACCGTAAAGCTCCAGGTGACGCGGCGGGTCACTCCCTGGGTGTTGGTGAACTCCAGCAAGGCTTCGTGACGCCCTGACGGCAGGGGCTGAGGGGGACGGTAGGTAAAGAAATCGCGCGTGATCACTGCTTCCGAGGTAACCTCTCTGCCATTCAGGAAAACCCTCACCGTTTCCGGGCGTACGCTGACCCCATTTTGGCTGCGAAAAGAAGCCGAGATTGGAGAGGTAGGCTCAACATCGGTGGCCGCCTGAGCCGGGCTGGGATCCGTAACTTGCTGGGCCTTTGCTGGCAAGCTTGCCAACCCCACAATCGCCGCGCCAGCCACCAGAACCCTGCGAAACCGGGGACACCACTGATTGCTCATGAGACCGTCCAAAGGAAAAGTTGAGTTGGGGCAGCTTTACCCCTGCCTAGCCAGAAGCTGGATCCCAGCCTCCTCTCTGCATCCTGTTCCAGCTGGCAACCTCTGTCAATACACTTGAGCCTCTGGGGGGCTTTGCTCTCTGGAGATGCAGGGATTCCCACCAACATCAATTGACGAAGATGGCGCCTGTCTCTTGCAGGTCTAGGCAGTGATCGCCCGAAACGTCGTTGACTAGGCGCACCTCCACGGTGATTACATTCGCGGGATCCACACTCACCTGGTAGCCCACCGGCCCCAACATGGGCGTGTTGATGGCCAGGCAGTTGGGGAGGGTCAGGTTGCTCAAGCGCAGCGTTTCTCCCGGCTGCAGTTCCGAGATACCCTGGCGCGGATCGGTAAAGCCGTACTCCAAAGGCAGGCCAGTGCGGTTGCGGACTACCACCTCAACAGGTGGGGTGGGGTTGAAGCGAGCCACTGGCCGGTCAAAGACCGCTTGATCCACACCCACTGGCAGGCGCGGCAGCGGCACCGTTTGGAGGGCAGGCTGAGCGGCAACCCAGGGGGATCCCTGGAGCAGCATTCCACTGATCCCGCCAGCCAGTAGAGCTGCTACCCTCCCACCCTTGCTTTTGCCTAGCTTTGAGGTGCTCATACGCTACAGGCTAGGGATCCCTGCTGGGCGTATCAAGGGTTAGCCTAGGAGACGACGGGCAGTATTGAGCACATTCTCCACCGTGAAGCCAAACTTCTCCATACACACGGGGCCAGGGGCAGAAGCGCCGAAGCGGTCAATGCCAATGGCTACCCCCTCAAAACCCAGGTACTTGTGCCAGCCAAAGGTGGAGCCCGCCTCGATGGAGATGCGCTTAGTAACGCTGGGGGGTAAGACAGAGTCCCGGTAACTCTGAGGCTGGGCCTCAAACAGCTCCATGCAGGGCATGGAGACCACGCGCACCGCCCGGCCTTCCTGCTTCAGTTGGGCAGCAGCCTTCACCGCCAGCTCCAGCTCTGAGCCGGTGGCGATCAAGATTAGCTCCGGGTTGGGGGCATCCACCACCACGTAGGCTCCCTTGGCCACTCCCTCCACAGAGGTACCTTCCACGGGATTGACCGCCTGCCGGGTAAACACCAGCACCGAGGGGGTGGACTTGGACTCGAGGGCTACTTGGTAGGCTCCTACCGTCTCGCGAGCATCAGCAGGGCGAATGACGTAGAGGTTGGGGATAGCCCGCAGGGAGGCCAGCGTCTCGATGGGCTGGTGGGTGGGGCCGTCCTCTCCCAGGGCAATGGAGTCGTGGGTCATCACATGGAGCACCCGCGCCCGCGAGAGGGCTGACAGGCGAATGGCCGGCCGCATGTAGTCGCTGAAAACCAAGAAGGTGGCGTCGTAGGGGATAAGGCCGCCGTGCAGGGCCATGCCGTTGGCGATAGCTCCCATAGCGTGTTCCCGGACTCCAAAGCGGAAGTTGCGCCCGTGGTAGGAGCCGGCCTGAAATTCTGGGATCCCCTTCAAGTAAGTCATGTTGGAGTGGGCCAGATCGGCAGATCCGCCCAGCAGCTCAGGTACCGCCTTGGCCAAGGCGTTAAGGCAAAGACCCGAGAGATTGCGGGTGGACTCCCTGCCGATTTCGGCAATTGGCGCTAGGGCTTCTTTCCAGCCCACAGGCAGCTCGCCCGCCATGATCCGTTTAAACTCAGCAGCCTCTTCTGGGTAGGCCTTCTCGTAGGCGGCAAAGCGCTCGTTCCACTCGGCCTCGGCCCTGGCCCCTCTTTCAATGGCCTGGCGGAAGTGGGCCAGCACTTCGTCGGGAATGTAAAACTCAGGCTCCAGCGGCCAGCCCAGGTTTTGCTTGGTGAGCTTCACCTCCTCTGGCCCCAGCGGTGCTCCGTGGACGCTCTCAGTGCCAGCTTTGTTGGGGGAGCCGTAGCCAATGGTGGTCTCGACAATGATCAGGGAAGGCTTGTCGGTAACTTCTTTGGCTTTCTGGATAGCGTCGGCGATCCCTTTCAGGTCGTGGTTGCCGTCCTCCACTTTTTGCACATGCCAGCCGTAGGCCTCGTAGCGTTTGCCCACATCTTCGGTAAAGGTAATTTCCGTTCTGCCATCGATGGAGATGTGGTTGCTGTCGTAGAGCATGATCAGCTTGCCCAGTTTGAGGTGGCCAGCTAAAGAGGCCGCTTCCGAGGCCACCCCCTCCATGTTGCAGCCGTCGCCCAGGATCACGTAGGTGTAGTGGTCAACAATCGTGTGGCCAGGCTTGTTAAAGCGGGCCGCAAGGTGAGCTTCAGCAATGGCCAGCCCTACTGCATTGGCCACCCCCTGCCCTAGAGGACCCGTGGTCACCTCCACGCCGGGGGTTTCAAAGTTTTCCGGGTGGCCGGGGGTTTTGGATCCCCACTGGCGAAACTGCTTGAGATCTTCAAGACTGACGTCAAAGCCGGTCAGATGTAGCAGAGCATACAGCAGCATGCAGCCGTGGCCTGCCGAGAGGACAAAGCGATCCCGATCCACCCACTTGGGGTTGCGGGGGTTGAACTTCAGAAACTGCTGCCAAAGCACATAGGCCATGGGTGCTGCCCCCATCGGCAGGCCAGGGTGGCCGGAGTTGGCCTTCTGAACAGCATCCACCGCCAAAAAACGAATGGTGTTGATGGCAAGTTGTTCCAGAGAGGGAGGAGCAGCAACAACCATGTGGGATCCCTATCGCTCGACACTCGCTTTCCAGTATGCCTTGGTACTCCCGCCAACCAAAGCAGGGAATACCTATGAAAAGGTTTGCAAAGGCGCTACCTGCCCCCGCTTTGGCCCCCTCAGCAAGCTGCACCGCCTTGGCAACCGCGTTAGCGGGACAAAGCCCTTGGCTTCGTATCGGCCAACCCTAGTCTAGTACAAGTTGGTAATCAAAGTGCTTGCGGGCTTTCGCCCTGCCCTCAAGGCGGATAAGCTAAGAGATACACGAGTTGCCGTTGGCGGCTAGTTGGAGGGTTTTCTTTGAGTGCCGTTGCTTCCCCTAGTGGCAAACCAGCCTGGCTGCGGGCCAAGGCACCTCAGCGGGTGGGATCCGTCAAACAACTGCTGCGGGACTTAGGTCTGAACACCGTCTGCGAAGAGGCCTCTTGTCCCAACCTAGGAGAGTGCTTTGCCAACGGCACCGCCACCTTCTTAATCATGGGCCCAGCCTGCACCCGCGCCTGCCCCTACTGCGATATCGACTTCACCAAGCGCCCTTTGCCTTTGGATCCCACCGAGCCGCTGCGAGTGGCAGAGGCTGTGCAACGGCTGGGGTTGCGTCATGCCGTGATTACCTCCGTCAACCGGGACGATCTCCCCGATGGGGGAGCCAGCCAGTTTGTTGCCTGCATTACCGAAATCCGCCGCCGCATGCCCCAGACAACCATCGAGGTCTTGATCCCGGACTTGTGCGGCAACTGGCAGGCCTTGGAGCAGATTCTCGCTGCCCGCCCCACGGTGCTTAACCACAACACCGAAACCGTGCCCCGCCTCTACCGGCGGGTGCGCCCCCAGGGGAACTACGAGCGCTCCCTTAAGCTGCTAGAATTGGCGCGGCAGTGGGATCCTGGCCTTTACACCAAGTCGGGAGTAATGCTGGGGCTAGGAGAAACTGCGGCAGAGATTTTGCAGGTGATGCAGGATCTACGGCGGGTAGGCTGCGACATCCTCACTCTTGGCCAATACCTGGCGCCCAGCCCCAAGCACCTGCCCGTGGAGCGCTACGTGCCCCCAGAGGAGTTTGACCACTGGCGACGGGTGGGGGAAGAGCTGGGCTTTTTGCAGGTGGTGTCCTCCCCGCTTACCCGCAGCTCCTACCATGCCGAGGCTGTCCAAGAGCTGATGCAGCGCTTTCCCCGACAAGGAACTGTAGGCCCAGGGAGGGATTTTCTACGCTAGGGGGATGCGGTAGGATTGAAATGAAGAGATAGGAGGGGCAGGCGGCCGCGTCCTCGCTGTCGCCACTAGACAGCAGGATGAGGAAAGTCCGGGCTTTCAGAAGAACACACCGCTGGGGAAAGCCCAGTGCGGGAAACCGCGAGGATAGTGCCACAGAAACATACCGCCGATGGCTGGGAGTCCAGCACAGGTAAGGGTGCAAAGGTGGGGTAAGAGCCCACCAGCAGCGTCGTGAGGCGCTGGCTCGGTAAACCCCGGTGGAAAGCAAGGCCGCAGCCGCAGGACTATGGCTGTTCTTCGCCCCTGTCGGCTGCACCGAGGTCACGGTACTCAGCCAAGTGGTTGGGGAAGGGTGGTCTCGGTGGTGGTGAGCCGCTAGAGGGTGATGGCAACATCACTCCCAGAGAGATGGCCGCCAGTGGGGGCTGCTCTTCGGAGTACCCCACTACAGAACCCGGCTTACAACCTCCTCATCTCTTCTCTTTTTTTAGGTTTCCTTCATCCCCCTCAAGGCCGCCATCCACAGCTTTACACAGATATCGAGAAGAGAGGCGGCGCTGATGTCATTTTCAGAAGTGCCTTTGTCCCCTGGATTAGAGGAGGGCTGGTTACCGTCGTCGGCAGGCAAGCCAGCGGTAACGGCCAACACAGCTGTCCCCAGAATCATCAGGTGGAGAACCCCAGCAGCTGCGTGAAGGCGCTCCGGGTCAATTGCCTGGAGTTCGGGGCTGGGGATCTGCTGCAGGTAGCCGGCTAGCTGCTCTTGGGCCTGCAGGAAGCCTGCTCTCAAGGCGCGGCGATGCTCCTCGGAGTAGAAGCCTGCTTCTCCCACCAATGAGCGCACCAGCTCAGGGTTATTGGCTAGAGCCTGGAAGCAGGTTTGGACATAGCGCAGGAGAATGGCTTGCAGCTCAGAGCTCTGGAAGGTGGCAGGAGCCGCCGGCAGGGGTAAGTCGGCAATGCCGGAGAAAACTCCCAGCTCACCGAATACGGCTAGGAGGAGTCCCTGCTTGCTGCCAAAGTGGCGAAACAGGGTTACTTCGTGAACCCCCGCCAAGTCTGCAATTTGGCGGGTGGTAGTCTGGGCAATGCCCTGTCGGACGAATAGCTCTCGAGCTGCCTTTAGCAGCCTTTGCCGGGAAGAAGGACGTGCCATGGTAGGGGATGGGGTAAGGAGCCAAGAGAAGATCCTGAAGACGAGAAGCAATCTGCAAGTATCGCTTGCACTTGGGGTGAAATATCGTTAAGCTTAACCTCAGGCCAGATGACATCGTCTGCTCTGTTGCCCTCTTGCTGCTGTCCGCTTGCCTTGCTAAAACTTGCCCTGGCAAGGGTGGGGAAGGCACACTGCGTTTCCTAGTGCTGGGGGCGGCAACCGTGCAGGGAGCGATTGGACTCTGCGCCACTTTACTTCATCTACCTTGAGGTTTAGCTAGTTCATGGCAATCTCTCTTTCCCCCAAGTCCTTGGGCAACTCCGACGGCTCCGCATCCCAAAAGTCTTTCCGCTTTGCTTGGGAATTTGCTCTTTTTTTCCTGGTTCTCCACGCCATTGCTTTGGTGGGCGGCATTCTTTTCTTCTCTTGGCCTGCTTTGGGAGTGGCCCTATTTTTCCACTGGTGTTTTGGCAGCTTGGGGATTTGCCTAGGGTATCACCGCCTTCTCAGCCATCGCAGCTTTCAAGTGCCTAAGTGGCTGGAATACGTCTTTGCTACGCTCGGTACTCTGGCTCTTCAAGGAGG
This sequence comes from Synechococcus sp. WC10meta, assembly GCF_047461475.1. NCBI lineage: Bacteria > Bacillati > Cyanobacteriota > Cyanophyceae > Synechococcales > Synechococcaceae > Synechococcus > Synechococcus sp. WC10meta. The sequence continues at coordinate 26,648 of NZ_JANSHF010000019.1, read as the reverse complement.
GCCAATCTTTTGGGTAGGTGGCCATCGCCAGCATCACGCATTTACTGAGGATGAGGAAAAGGATCCCTACTCGGCCCGCAAAGGCTTTTGGTGGAGCCACATGCTTTGGCTAATCTACCAGCGAGAAGAATTTTTCAACCCTGAGAAGTATTTTGCCTTTGCGCCCGACTTGGCTCGGGATCCCTTTTACCGCTGGCTGGACAAATATGGGTTGCTGCTGCAACTGCCGCTAGCTGCCGTGCTCTATCTGTGGGGAGGTTGGTCGTTCGTTATCTACGGCATTTTTGTACGGACGGTGCTGCTGCTGCACTGCACCTGGCTGATCAATTCGGCCAGTCACTTTTGGGGCTATCGAACTTTCGAGAGCAACGACAATGCCCGCAACCTTTGGTGGGCTGCCCTTTTGACCTACGGCGAAGGCTGGCATAATAACCACCACGCTGATCCAAAGTGTGTAAAAGCAGGCTTGCGTTGGTGGGAAATTGACATGACCTACTGGGTCATTTGGGTGCTGGCGCAGCTAGGCTTGGCCCGTAAGTTGCACCTACCAGCTCAAAGCCAGTAACCCTCCGAGGCACTCCTGCCCCAGAACTTTCCCAGCTAAAAATAGGCCAGGGATCCTTTTCTGGGATCCCTATTCGGCAAGCAGAGGGAACTAGTCCTCTAGAGGGCTATACTGCCATGGCCCATAGTGGTCAAGAATACGCTGAATTTGCTCTATGTCAGCCTCTGGCCCTTGGTAAATGTGCAGCGCCTCAATTTGGCTAGCGGAGTAGTTAAAGCTAGGATCTTTTTTCCATTCCAGCTGTGTTTCTACCCCGGGAACACAAGCCAAGTGGGCAGCTAGCTCCCGATAAACCATCAGGGGCATAGAAGGGTAGCGAACGGCGTAGCGTTTCAGTCCAGCCGGAATCACAGGGTTACCTTACGGGGTCTTTGCTTAGCTCTGCTTCCTTATTTGTTGGATAACACAGTCTGGCCACAGGGATAAGAGGGGGGAAATACTTTCTGGCGAACATCCTCAGCAAAAGCTTCCACTGCTTCCCGGATTACCTGTCTTAAGTTGGCGTAGGCCTTAGCAAAAGGTGGGATCCGCTCGCTTAGGCCTAGGAGGTCATGGGTGACGAGGATCTGGCCATCACAGCCTGGGCCAGCCCCAATTCCCAAGGTTGGAATCCGGAGTTGCTGGGTAATTTGGGCAGCTAAGTCCGCCGGCATGTGTTCTAGAACTAGAGCAAAAGCCCCGGCTTGCTCTAGGTTTAAAGCTTCCTGGCGCAGCCGCTCCGCCTCTTCCGGCGTTTTCCCTTGCTGGCGGTAGCCCCCCAGCTGGTGTTTGGCCTGGGGCGTGAGGCCGATGTGGCCTAGAACGGGGATCCCTCGCTGCACCAGAAAGGCCACCGTCTCAACCATGGCCGGGTAGCCCCCTTCCAGCTTCACTCCATTTACCCCCGCCTCCTTCATCAGCCGTCCTGCCGAGAAGAGGGCCTGTTCTTTGCAGACTTGGTAGCTCAAGAAAGGCAAGTCGGCCACCAAAAAGGCCCGTTCTACGCCGCGGCGCACCGCCTGGGCATGGTGGATCATCTGCTCCAGGGTCAAGGGCAGGGTGCTGCTATGGCCCAGGCTGGTCATAGCCAGGCTATCGCCCACCAGGATTAGGTCAATCCCAGCCTGATCCAAAATCTGGGCTGTGACGTAGTCGGCAGCTGTGAGGGCCACCAGCGGTTGACCGGTCTGCTTAGCCTGGCGGAAGTGGTGAATGGAGAGGGCAGCCATACTTCCTATGATCTCATCGAGTCGCATCCTCCGCATTCTGGGGGCGAGGATCCGGTCAGGATAGCCCGTTTGCCGCTAAGATAGTAAAGCGCTATGCAAACTGGAAGGGTGACAGAGTGGTTGATTGTGGCGCTCTCGAAAAGCGTTGTGGCCGCAAGGTCACCGTGGGTTCGAATCCCACCCCTTCCGTGTTCACGGCTCCTGCGTTACAGGCTCAACTGCATCCCCTCATCCAGCGCCTCTCGGAGGCGATTTTAGAGCTATGGGGATCCCACTTTGCCCTGGCCCCTTACGACCTGCCAGAGGATCTGGGCTACGTAGAGGGCCGCTTAGAGGGCGAGAAACTGCAGATTGAAAACCGCTGCTACCAGGGGGGGCCCTTCCGCAAGCTGCACCTAGAGCTGGCCCAGGCTGGCCAAAGCCTGGATATCCTCCACTGTGTTATGTTTCCACAGCCGCAGTACCCGCTGCCCCTGTTTGGCTGTGACATTGTGGCTGGTCGCGGCCAGGTGAGCGCCGCCATCGTCGATCTCTCACCGGTCACTCCCACTTTGCCGGATCCCTACATCCGGGAGCTGGAAGCTGTAGGAGCTCATTTAGCCCCTTTCCAACACCGGCGCCAGTTGCCACCTTGGGGCACGATTTTTTCCCCCTACTGCCTATTCATACGTCCTAGCGATGCAGCAGAGGCCGAGCGCTTTTTGCACTTTGCTTGCCGTTACCTGGAGATTCACTGCCACCTGGCGCAACAGATCTCCCCGCAGACGGATCCCCAGCAGATCCTGCTCCACTACCAAGGGCAGCAGCGCTACTGCAGCCAACAACAGCAGAACGACCGCACCCGCCGTGTTTTGGAAAAAGCCTTTGGCGCCGCCTGGGCTGAGCGTTACCTGAGCACCGTCCTTTTCGATTCGCCTCCCAATCCTGTGCAGATCTAGACGGGATCCCCCTGCAGCCGCTGCTGGATGTTCAGGGCCAATTTTTGCCTCAGGAATTCCGGCATGGTTAGAGTTGAGTCGGGACCTAGCAAGTAGAAAATAAAGCGCGCTCGGTTGCGGCGAAACATCAAATTGAGGTTAACAACGGTTAAATCCTCCTGCGCCAGGGCCCTCATCACCCGGTAAAACACGCCCAGTTGGTTGTCTACATCCACCAACAGCGTGGGCAGGTGAAACACTGGGTCAAAGTAAAAAGAAACCTGTACGTCTTTCAGGCTGGCTTTGAGATCGAACTCCAGCGCCAGGGTTTCGTGAACAGGAAACACCCCGGCCAGACACTCGTGAATGGCTCGCTCTAGGTTGAGCTTGGCTTGAGAGGAAAGGCTGTGGCCATCACGGGAGACCGTGAGGCGGATAAATACCAAGTGGGGCGAGTAGATCTGCCCGTAGAGATGGATGCCGTGCAGCGAAAGATTGAAGGCAGTCAGCACCCCAAATAGGTCGCTGAGCAGAGAAGGCCGGTTGCGATAGGCTAGACAAACCACCGTCTTGCCCCGCTCGTCCTGCATCTGCACCACTGCCCTACGGGTTTGATAAAGGGCATAGGCCAGACGCAAGTTTTGCACCTGGATCTCACTGCTAACAAACTGGCTGTAAAAAGGTGGAAAACTCTCGTTGAAGCGCCGCATCAGAGCGGTTCGGGTCAGCGGGATCGAGTTCTTGGCAGGGCCGACCCTGGGCAAGGGGGGAGCCTCAGCCCCACTTTCCCTAGCCATCTCGAGGGAGGGTGGAGTGTCTTGTTCTGCTGACTGCTCAGCTGCCATCTCTCTCACCCCTTCCGCTCGACAAAGCACAACCCGACTCCACTCACCCGCACGGAGCTTTAAGGGGAGGCAAAGCGCGCGTCCAATTAAACTCTATCTCACGGGATCAAGGAGGGCATCAAAAACCCCCCAGCAGGGGGAGCTGCAGGGCAGCGGGTGATCCTAAATTAGAACAAGAACTGGTTTGGCCAAGCCAACGGCATCCCTTTGGCAGCCTTTTTGTTTTCCCGTTCAAGAACTCCCGCCGTGAGCAGGACTGTTGCCGATCCCTCCTCGCGTTCCTCTGCCCAGGTGCCGGATCCGGGTGGAGCCTGGTGGGATCTCCACATCCTCGCCTCCCCTGTGCAGGAAGACCAGATCTTCTGGCGGCTGGAGAGCTTTGGCTGTCAGGGCATGGCCAGCCAGGCTTATGGCGAAGACCAAATTAGCATTCACGCCTATTTGCCCTGCTTCCGCGCCACTCTTTTGGACTTGGCGGCTCTGGCGCTGCGCCTGCGGCAAGATGCCCTCGTGGCCGGCCAGCCCCTTCCCAAGCTGCACTGGGAACGAATGGAAGCAGAGGATTGGAGCAACAGTTGGAAGCAACACTGGCGGCCTGAGCCAGTGGGAGAGAGGCTGCTCATCTGTCCAGCCTGGCTGGATCCACCCCCTCACCCTGGCCGTCTCCTGCTGCGGCTGGATCCGGGCATGGCCTTTGGCACAGGCACCCATCCGACCACCCAGCTTTGCCTGGAAGCCCTGGAGATGCGCCTAGGAGCGGGTACAGAGGGGGTGACGGTAGCCGATGTGGGCTGCGGTTCGGGCATTCTGTCGGTGGCGGCAGCCCTCTTAGGGGCCAAGCGGGTTTATGCTGTGGATGTTGACCCGCTGGCGGTGCAGGCAGCACTCCACAATCGCGACCTCAATGGCCTTACAGACCGGATCGAGGTGGCTCAGGGCAGTCTGGAACGCATTCCGGAGATGGTGGATGGACTGGTGTGCAACATTCTGACCGACGTGATCCTGGATATGATCCCGGGGTTTGGCCTAGTGGTGAAGAAAGGGGGCTGGCTTATCCTCAGCGGCATTCTCCTCGAGCAGGCCAGGTTGGTTACGGAGATGTTGGAGGCCAACGAGTGGTTGGTTGCAGCCCTTTGGCGACGGGGGGAGTGGTGCTGTCTGAACGCACGCGCTCTCTAAGTTCCCTGCCCCGCCTAGCTATCGACCCGGCCCAGCGGGATCCCACCGGTGGGATCTATTTAACCAGCCCGCAGCGGCACTACCTGCAGCGGGTGCACCGCCTTCGGGGGGGGGATCCCTTTTTGGTTTTGGACGGCTCCGGCAAGCTGTGGCTGGCCCATTGGCAGCCCCAGAAATGCCAAATTGTGGCTGAGGTAGAGGCCCCGCCGCGGGAATTGCCCGTTTACCTGCATCTGGGCTTAGCAGTGGTCAAGGGGCCGGGATTTGACGAGGTGTTTCGCCAGGTTACCGAGCTGGGGGTAGCGCGCATTACCCCTCTGCTGACGGAGCGCACCGTGGTGGAGCCGGGATCGGGGCGGCAGGAACGCTGGCAAAAAATTGTGCGGGAGGCAACAGAACAGTGTGAGCGGCTGCACTGGCCTCAAATTGACCTGCCTACTTCCTGGAGCCGCTGGCTGGCTGAGCTCAAGGCCAACTGGTGGGGCATAGCGGTTGCCCGCCAAAACGCCCCCCCGCTGCTGCAAGTCCTGCCGCCTCTAAGGGGTGCCGTCGTGGCGCTGGCTATTGGCCCAGAAGGTGGCTGGACAGAGACGGAGCGCCGCCAAGCGGAAGCCCACGGCGGAGTGCCTGTTTCTTTGGGCCCTACGATCCTGCGATCCACCACCGCGGCGGTGGCCGCTGCCAGCCAAGTTGCCGCTTTCTACGCTAGCTTGAGCCCTTGAGCCGAGGCTAGCTCTGCCCCCCGCCAGCAGGGCGATATTATGGCATTGACACGAACCCTTGCTTCCCAGGGCGGGGCTCTGGGTGAGAGGAACAGACATGGGGAAAATCCACGCGGTGCGGGGTACCCGCGACATCCTGCCTCAGGAGGTAAGGCTGTGGCAGCAGGTGGAGGCCAGTGCCCGCGAGATCTTGGGGCGGGCTAACTACCAGGAGATCCGCACCCCCATTTTGGAGCTGACGGAGCTTTTTGCTCGCAGCATCGGCAGTGCCACCGACGTGGTGGGCAAGGAGATGTTCTCCTTTAGCACCCGCGGTGAGCAGGAGGTGAGCTTGCGTCCTGAGAACACTGCTGGTGTGGTGCGGGCCTACATCCAACACGGGCTGCAGATGGCGGGCGATGTGCAGCGCCTCTGGTACTGTGGGCCGATGTTTCGCTACGAGCGTCCCCAAGCGGGGCGACAACGCCAGTTCCATCAGTTGGGGGTGGAGCTCCTGGGCAGCCGCGATCCCCGCGCCGATGCCGAGGTTATCGCTCTGGCCTGGGATCTGCTGCGGGCGGTGGGGGCGGAAAATCTCACTCTGCGGCTCAACTCCCTTGGGGATCCGCAGGACCGGCTGGCCTATCGCCAAGCCCTGGTGGACTACCTCACCCCCTTGAAGGAAGAGCTGGATCCGGACTCCCAGGAGCGTCTTGGCCGCAACCCCCTGCGCATCCTCGACAGCAAGGATCCCCACACCCGCGCCATTGTTGAGAAAGCGCCCAAGCTGCCCGATTACCTTAGCGCTGACTCACGCGCCTTCTTCGAGCAAGTGCAAGCTCATCTCAAAGCCCTAGACATTCCCTATGAGCTGGATCCCTACCTAGTGCGCGGCTTGGACTACTACACCCACACTGCTTTCGAGATCGTCTCGCCGAAATTGGGATCCCAGAGCACCGTCTGCGGGGGCGGCCGCTACGACGGCCTAGTGGAAGAGCTGGGCGGACCGCCGACCCCGGCCGTAGGCTGGGCCATCGGCATGGAGCGGCTGGTGTTGCTGCTGCAAAAGAAGCAGCTAGAGGGGGTGGCCAGGCCGCTGGACGTCTACGTGATCTCCCGCGGAGCCAAGGCAGAGGCCCAATCCCTTCAGGTTGCCCAGGCCCTGCGCCAAGCTGGTTTTTGCACCGAGCTGGATCTCAGCGGCAGCCCCTTTAGCAAGCAGTTCAAGCGGGCTAGCCGCAGCGGCGCCACTTGGGCTGTGGTCCTGGGAGATGCGGAAGCGGTGGCCGGCGAGGTGCAGCTGAAGCACTTGCCCACAGGACAGCAGCAAACCCTCCTGCAAGCTGAGCTGGTGAAGTATTTGCTCTCCCAGAGGTGACCGCGGAATGCTGAGTTTTTGGGTACGGCGCAACGGACAAGAAGAATGGCAGCCAGTACCAGCCGAAGGAGCCATTCTGGAGGAAGACACGTACACCGTCCTGGCCCATTGTCCCCAGCCCTACTTCACCATTACTGTGGAAGTTCGCCACCGCCCTTTGGCAGCAGAGGATGAGCAGGCCCCGGCGGAGGCGAAGACCTCGAAAAGAGATCTCTTGCTCCTGCAAACCCGTTCGGTGCGCACCAACGAGGAGGGGATCGCCATTGTCTTGCCGGCCACTCGTCTTGCCCCTGGTTCCTGGGAACTGCACTGCCGCGATGCCGACTTGATAGCTGAGCTGTTTGGCGAGAAGGAGCTGAAGAATTGTCTGCGTTTCCAGGTCGTGCCTGCCCCGGCTCAGTCAGAACCAGCAGCCGCCTTGGTGGCCCAGCCAACAGAGCCCGAATCCGCTCCTCAGCCCAAAGAGCCTGCCCCCCCACCCGAGCTGTTTTCCCTCATGCACAGCGAACTGGAGGGATCCCCTGAGGAAGTACTGGTGTTGACGGGGCGAATTGGCTGCAGCGGCGAACTGCAGGTACGGCTTTGGCAGGAGGGGAGCCCGGATCCCCTTTTCCAAGGGCGACGGCAGATTCAACTCCCAGGACAAGCGCGAACGGCAGTGTTTAGCATTCCCCTCACCCTACCCAGCCAGCCCTGGGCTCGCCCTCTGCAGGGAGAAGTGTGCCTTGCTCCCTCCTCCGGGCAGCATCCGGAGCTGCTGAGAGTCCCCTTCTCTGTTCGTTGCCGCGGCCAGGGGGAAGGGCCACCCTCTTTGCCGCAGGAAGCAGAGCCACCCACCCCTGAGGCTAGCCCTGCCTCGACTACAACCTTGCTCTCCCCCGAGCGCACCCTGCAGAAGTTGTTGCGCATCTGGCAGCGCAGCGCCTCTGGGGGAAAAGAAGCTCCCGACCCGCTTCCGCCACAAGAGCTCCCAGCCTCCCCTACCTCCCCAGCAGAGGCTGCAGCCAAAGCCAACGCCCAACCTGGGGTGGGGACCCTTCCAACTGAGCCGCCTGGCAAAGAGGCGGTCCTGCCAGCCCAAACCGAGATCCAGCCCACCCCACCCTTAGCTGTGACTGACCAAAACCCGGAAACCCTGCCTTTGCCCCCAGGCGTGTGCCCAGCGCCCCAACTGCTGGTGCCCGAGCACCTGCGGGCAGGTGACAATTTTGACGTAGTGCTGCGTTTGCCCGCCTCGCTCAATTCTGCCAGTAGCTCGAGCGAGCAGCCTCCCTTGTGGATTAAGTTTTGGGTCAAGCATGGCCGCACCCGCTCTTTGGTGGATGGCCCTCGTTGGTTGCTGGACTTCTCCCGCAACGAGCAGGGGCAGTGGCAAGCTCTCACCCGCATGACCATCCCTCCCGGCGTCCCTGAGCTAATCTTCGAGGCTTGGGCCGTCAGCCCAGATCGCCAGCAGCAGAGCGACCGCGTGACGGAGCACCGCTCCATCTTGCCCTAGGTCAGTCTTGGACAGAGCGCACCATCAGCACTGGGCAGCCGATATGCACCCGCACGTAGTCGGAGACAGATCGTCCCAAGAGCCGATCCAAGTCGGGGATGCTGCGGGCAATGCTGGGCCGGCGATCTGGGGATCCCATCACCAGCAGGTCGGCCTTGCTTTCTTCCGCCAATCGGACAATCTCGGTGCCCGGATCCCCGACCGCCGTGAACACCCGATGGCTGATTTGGCGGCTTTTGAGAGTGGCAATGGCTTTATCCAGAACCTCGTCCCGCGCTTGGGCATCGGCATCCAGTTGCACAGAGGCTAGGAAAATCTGGGCTCCCGGGATGCCGGCCACTAGATCCAGGGCCGTGGCAAAGGCGGCCTGGGCGGCGGGGGAGTTGTTGAGGGCCACCATGACGTGGCTGGGGTATTTGACGTAGGCGTCGTCCTTGACCAGCAGCATGGGGCAGGAGGCAAGCTGGAACACGTATTGGCTGACCGAGTTCTGCAAAATGGCCATGATGCGGTTGCGCCCCCGCGATCCCATGACAATCAGGGGATTGGGTAGAGATTCCGCCACCTGCAGCACCACCACCTTGGGATCCCCTTCCACCAGTTGAGTGCTGATCTTCAGCCCAGGCCGCGGGGGAAAGGTCTGCAGCGTCTGGGCCAATAGCTCCTGCCCCCTTTGCCAGGCCGCTCGCATCTCCTCCGCAGAGGTCTGGGAAGGCACCGCATGCAGCAGCGTCACATGGCACTGGGCAAAGGCCGGTAGAGACAGGAGGGTATGCACCATCTGCTCGGTGGGGCCAGTGCCGTCGATGGCGGCAATGATGTTTTCAAAGCGAGGCATGGGATCCGTTCTCCTGGCCAACAGCTGCCAAGACTCATCCTAGATCTGGCGCTGCGGATCCCTGTTACCGAGGCGGGTATCCTGCAATATTTTGTTGGGTTTTAGTAACTCAGCCACACATAGCCGGTGAAGCCGCCGCCGGCGTTGGTGTTGCGACCAGTCAAGAATTGAAACCCTCCTAGGCCCAGCGTTAACCCTCCCTCTAGCCGCCAGTTGAGCTGGCCGGAGAGCTTGAGGCTGTCGTAGTCGGGATCCTGCACTGCCACATCTCCAAAGAGCAAAGGGGCGCCGTTGCCAAGGGTGAAGTCACCGTCCAGAGCCACAATGGCCTGCACCTCAGGGCTGAGATCTGCTCCAAAGGTCAAGTTGGCTTTGAGGCGGTCGCCCGGATAGCCTAAGTAATCCCGCAAGGTAAGGCAGGAGTCGAAAAAGGCAGGCAGGGATCCCAGCTCGACATTGGCTGCCGCTCCTAAGCTGAAGTCGTAGCCAAAGACTCCGTACCCCAAGGGCAGGGGGGTATTTTCGGTGGCGTATCCAGGCGGGATGAGGGCCGTCAACTGAGCTGAGAAAAAGGGATCCCCCTCTCCCCAAGTATGGCGCAGGCCCAGCTCCAGATCCCGCAGGCCCTGGTTGCGCTGGGTTACAAGCTGGTCGCCGCTAGCAAAGCGATTTTCCAAAAAAACATAGCTGGTGTTGAGATTGAGGGTGAGTTGATCGCTAAGGCCAGTTTCAGTAAACAGGTTAAGGCGGGTCTCGCCGTACTCCGAAAGGGCCGGCTGCAGGCGTCCCTTCTGGTCAAAGCGGGTGCGGGGTTGGTAGACCTCGGGCTGCAGCGAGAAAAACGTCTTCCCTTCTCCGCGAGGAAAGCCACAGCCTGCCCAGGCTGGCAGCTCCAGACCCAAGACAAGGCTTAGGCCCAGCAGCCAGCTTCTTGCTATGGCAAAAGGCTTCATCTGGGGATCCCCAACAACAGCGCCGCCAAGGGGGATTGTATCTGCCAAAGGCCGTTTTGGGTCCTCGTCTCCACGGCTACACCCTCCTGGCAACAGCCGGCAAACCTACCCGGGCCCGGAATTGCCGCGCTGCTGTCAGCGCCCCATAGGGATCCCCCTTGTAGAGGCCATAGTGCATGAGAGACATGCGCCGCAGCCCCAGTTGCGACACCTCCTGCAGCCACTCCCGCCGGCTCATGATGGCAAAGTCCACCTGGACCGTGTCGGCCCGACCGCCGTTGGGGTGCCTGTCCTTAATCGATGGCTCGTAGTGGGCCAACATCAGGTTGGAGTGGATGGGGGAAAACAGGCGGCAACAGAGGCGGATCTGCTCAGGGTTGCCCGGATCCGGCCCGTTCAGCTCTGGGTTAAACTCCCCTGGCCGCCGCTGGCGCATGGACTGGAAGGCGATCCCGTCCATCTGGCTCATCGTCTCGGCAAAAGGCTCCACCATGCTGCGCCCCGACCCGCGCTGGGGATCGTCGAAGGTGGCAATCCACCCGCCCCAACAGAGGGCCACTTCGGCCTCTGGCAAACGCTCCTTGATGGCCTGGCGAGCTCTTAGGACGTTGCGCATGAGAGCCTGGTAGTAGGGGGCAGTGTCGGCGTTGTAGGTATCGGCAGGGATGCGCCAGTAGGAGAACTCGGTGGCCAAGCTCCAGTAGGTGGGGCGGCCTTGGGGGTTGGCTTGAGCGATATAGCCGGCCAATTCGGCTACATCCTGGACAAACTGCTTGGAGATGTGGTAGTCGCCGCAGGGGCGGTGGGTGTCGTCTTCCCAGGTGATGATGTGGAGGGTATAGCCCCGCTCAAACCACTGCCGCAAAAGCCCGGCCTGGTGCCAGTTGCGCCAAAAGGAGAGATCCCCCTGGCGGTGATCAAAGCTGTTGAGCCAGCCGCTCAGGAAATGGGGATCCCACCCCTGCGCCACTGCCGCCACCTGAGGATCCGACTCAATCTCCCAGAGAAAGCGACCGGGATCTGCCCCGATGCCCACTTCCCAGCGGGCCAGCAGCTTTGACAAGTTCAGGTTCCCAAGGGCAACGTTTTCGGAGCCTTGACCACAGCCGGCAACTCCATAGGCAGCTAGCAGCGCTCCGCCCATCTGCAGCACCTGTCGCCTCGGCCATCGTCGTCTCCAGCTCATTCCGTCTCCTCCTCAAGCTTTACCTGGCGGGCCCACAGCCGCACCTGTGGGGAGCTGTAGACCTCCCTGAAGCCCGGCAGCCCCTCAAAATTGAGCTCAGGCCAAAATTGCAGGATGCGATCGGCGCTCCGCAAGGGATCCGCTGGCCCCGCCACCAGCAAGTAGTCCACCCGCTCCTGGGGGTGCTGCAAAGCCAGGGCAAACTCGTACTGGTGAGGGGTGAGAAACAGGCGCGGGTCTCTTGCCCAAAAGATAGCCTCAAAGTGGATGTCGTCGTCCACCAGCACCTTCTCGCCGGGCAATAGGTGACGGCGGAGGTATTGCCCCACCTGGCGCTTTTCCTGGCGCTGTCTTCGCCATGTTTCTAGAGCTTGCCCGCTAGGAGTTACTTCGTACAGGTCTTGGGCAGCTTCCAACTGGGGGCTTATGGGTGCTACCTCTGCCACCAGTCGCTCCCAGAGATCCCGCTCCTCAGCCACCAGGGGCATGAGGAAACCCGGCTCTTGGCTTAGCCCATAGCCGGCAGTCAAGCAGTTCAGCCCCAAGAGAGCAGTGATCAACAAGCACTTAGCCCAACGGGGACCAGCTCCACGAGCGAGGTAGGCGCTCATCCCAAGAGGCAAGAGTGCCCAGAAAACAGCAAAACGGCATAGCTCTGGCAGAAACAGCCCTTGCCCCAGAGAAGCTAAGAGGATCACCAGCGGCATCCCCCAGATCAAGATCCAGACGCAGCGGCCCGAACCGTGACCCAACAGGGATCCCATCCCCAACAGCAAATAGGCAGGAGCCAGCAGCGCCAGCCACTTTCCCGCTTCAAGCAGCCCCCGCCAGCCACCTACCTGCTGTAAGTCTTCCCGCAATTGCGGCAGCCGCAGGCCACTGCCCACCTGAAAGGTAAAGGCCCAGGGATCCCCCACCGACAGCCAGTTGACGTACAGCCAGCTCAGGATCAAGGCCAGACTGACAAAGCCTGCCACCAAAAGCGAAGCCCAGCGAAAGCCCCAGGATTCGCGGCGAAAAGCTAATAGCAGTGCTATCGCCAGCCAGGGCAGCAGCCAGCTACTTTCCCAGCGCAGCACCATCAGAGGCCCCAAGGTCAGGCCAATGAGCAGCAGCCGCAGCGTAACGGGCAGCTCATCCTTCTCCACTGCTTGTTTCTCATCGGCCAGGGGAAACAACAAGGCCATGTTCACCCCCAGCAAAAGCGAGGTAGCTGTCCAGGTGGGGCTACGCAGCAGCATTAGGATCAAAGCCGGCTGCAGCAGCAGCAACAAGCCCCACAGCCAGCGCCACCCCAGGCCGGCGGGCAGACGGCGCAACTGTTGCCCCATCCAGCCCAACAACAGGGCTCCCAAAATGGCCTGCAGCAACAGCGGGGATTGTCCCAGAATGGCCGTAGCCAGCACCAGGGAGGGGGGGAAAGTGGTGCCGACAATGGGCAGGCGCGGATCCGGCCCCAGGGCGGCTACGGATCCCTTGTAGCCAAGAAACTGCATCTCCAGGCTCACCCAGCCCCAGCCTTCCTTGAGCCCCCACAAAAGGCCAGCTAGGAGCAGCAACGGGATCCCGATGGGCGCAAAGAGCCTCCAGAAGGCTTTAAGCTGAGTTGCAAACATAGATGCTTCGTAAACAAATTCAACTACTAAACTTAACAATTGAGCTGGGAGACTCGGATCCTCTAGAGAATCCCAAAAGCGACTGGATACCAACAAGCTTCAGAAAAACCATTGGGTGATGGGTGGGTGTTTTTGGGGATCCCTGCAGAGCCGTATTTTCGAGGCGTTTCTTCTACGCATTTTGGCGTATTGGGTTCAGCAAAATGGTCGATGAAAAGTTGGCGGGCTGCAGGTGAAGATAGGAAGGTCTTTGAACGGGAACAAGGTGTGACCTCAATGCTACAGTCTGCGCGGGACAGGGAGAACGCGGCAATTCCAACGCTGGAGCTTTTGCCCTGCCAGGCAGAAGTCCGACCCTGGGGAGCCTTCTGGGTCTTGGATGAAGGGCCGATGTATAAGATCAAGCGCATCGAGGTCAAGCCTGGCCATCGCCTCAGCCTGCAGATGCACTACCACCGCAGTGAGCACTGGATTGTGGTGCGGGGTACGGCGCGGGTCACGCGGGGCGAAGAGGTGATGCTACTCAACTCCAACGAGTCCACCTACATCCCCCCCTGTACCAAGCACCGCCTGGAAAACCCTGGCACTACCCCTTTGGTCGTCATCGAGGTGCAGAACGGGGAATATTTGGGAGAGGACGATATTGTACGCTTCGAGGACGACTACGCTCGCACATAGGGTAGGCCCAAGACAAGAAAGCTCTCTTGTGACCGGCTAATAACTTCTGAAGCCTGGACGGCTGCTCCCACCTTAGCGCTAGACTTTGCCTGTGCATGTCTAGGGATCCAAACAAAAAGGTGAGCCAGAGGAGAAGACGATGGGCGCTGCTCGTTGCCAGTTTGCTGTGCTGCGTGCCGGTAGAGGCAGGACAAGCAGAGCCTCTTTCGTTCCAAAGGCTAGGCTACGAGCGCTCGGTGCTGCTGCAGGGATCCAACCCGCGCCTCGATGTTACCGTCCCTGCCCCTATCAATGGCGTTGATCCTGAAGCTAGCTTTGTGCAGTTGCGGCTGGAGCCCTCGCCAGTGCTGAAGCCTACTTCCACCGTGCGGGTGCTCATTAACGACGAACTGGCTGGGATCTTTCTGGTGGGAGATTTGCGACAGGAGCCAGTGGTGCGGGTGCCGATCCCAGCTCTGCCCCCTGGGGAGCGCTTTATTACTGTCTCCGTCCAGCCTTTTTTGAGCATCAGCGATGACATCTGCGCCGATCTCAACACCGGCAATCTGTTGCTGACGGTGGGGCGGGACAGTTTCTTTGAGCTGGTGCCCCGCGTTCCGGATACCACGGTGGCTGGCTTTCTGCGCCTGGTATACCCCCAGCTCACTTTGGTGGTGCCAGCCAACCTCACTCCTGAAGCCGCAGAAGCGGCCCTTTGGCTCTATAGCTTGCTTTCCCACCTCTTTCCCCAGACCCCTATTCTCTGGAGCAGCCGCCCGGTTACAGGAGCTCAAGTTACCCTAGAGCCGGCCAATTTCACCCCCCACTTGCAGCATCAAATTACCCCAGAGGGATCCCGCCTGCGAGTGGCCGCCCGCCGGGAAGCTATTCTTGCTCTCTATGAAGAATGGAAGCGGGTGGGGCTGGTCAGCCGCGGCATCCAGGTGACAAGGGTGGCGGATCTGGAGAGAGCGCTCAGGGCCAACCGCCTCAGCTTCCGTGAGCTGGGGATTGTGGATCCCCTGCTGCGGGGGTTTGGCAGCCAGTCTTTGGTCTTCAACTTCAACCTGTCCCAATTGGGGGGGCGGCCGCGGGATCTGGCGGCGCAACTGGATGTGATCATGAACCCGGTGGATGGCCGAGTGGGAGATCGCCTGACGGGCTACGTGTTCTTGAACGGCGTTCTGCTGCGCACCTACAACCTGACAGGCCGCACCCAGCTCAACGAGACTGTTACTCTGCCCACCCACCTGCTGCGCCGCTTTAATCAACTGGAGCTCCGCTTTGACTACGGGGCCAGCCCAGGCAATTGTCGAGGATCCCTGACACCGCTAACAGTCCAGGTGCGCTCGGATAGCTCTGGCCTTCTCTGGAGTGGCTACCAAGCTCCCACTGGGGAGCTGCAAGAGATTCCAGCAGTGCTGCGGGGATCGGGCCAAGTGTGGCTGGGGGATCCGCAGTTGCTGCCGGCTGCTGCCTATTTGGTTGGGGCCCTGAGCCGGCTGGCCGCCCGACCGCTTTTGCCCGCCGTGAAGTTTCTGCCCAAAGAGGGAGGCAAACTGGAGAGCGGGAACTTCGCTTGGCAAATCCTGGTAGCCGCCCCGGAGCAGGTGGAGCTGAATAGCCCCATTCGGCTGGGATCCCAGTTTGAGATCCTCAATCCCTTAAACCAGCAGGTGGCCCTGGCTGCTCAACCACAAGAAAACCTTGGCCTGCTGCAGTACTTTTTGGTTCAGGGCAAGCCCACCCTGTGGCTGTCTTGGTGGGGATCCGATCCAGCTTTGGCAGAACGCCTCAGCCGTGGCCTTGCCGATCCGCGCAGTCGCCTAGCCAACCAACTGCAGGGAAATGTGCTCACTGCCTACGCTGCCACCCCCCAGCTCACCCAGGTACAGAGTTGGGATCTCACACCCCAAGGCTATCGGGTGCGCTACCCAGGCCGCTTCAGTTGGCAGCTCCTGTTGTGGCAGTACCGCTATTGGCTGGTGCTGGTGCTGGCTCTCCTGCTGGCAGTAGGGGCCTGGAATATCTACCAACGCTTGGCCCGCCGCCCCGAATCCCCAATCCCCTCGTAGGGGGCTAGTCACGGACTTGCGCTTAAGCCAGACTGAAGCCGAACCCCAACCTAGAGGCCATGCTGCAGTCGATCAAGTCCTGGCTGGTGCAGACAGGCTACCTCACCCGGCAGCAACTGGCAGCAGCCGAGGACTACCGGGAAGCAGTGGGCTGCTCCTTGCCCAGGGCTCTTTGGAGCTTGCGGGCCATGCACCCCTCCAAGTTTGCTCATCTCTGTCGCCAGATTCTGGATCGGCCCAACCTGAGGGACTGGCTGCTCAAGCACCCCTTAGATCTAGAACTGCCTTGGCTAGTTGAGCCAGGGGATCTGCTACCAGTGCGCTTTTTGCCCTGTGGCTGGCTCAACCCGCAAACCGTTGTCGTGGCCACTGAAGAGCCGGGCTACCCCGGCGTTTGGCAGGCCGTGAAACGGCTGTGCCCAGGAGTGAAAAAAATCTGGGAGATCCCAGCCACAGAAAAGCAGATCCTGACAGTTATCCTCGAACGCAAGCTTGCTGCCGAACTGCTGGGCAGTCGTCTCACTCTGGAGCAGTGGCAGCAGGCTTTGGACATCCGCCGCCGCACTGGATCCAACCTGGGGCAAGTGCTGACCCGTCTGAGCTATCTCTCGACTCCCGAGTATCTCAGCATCCTGGCCCATCTGCTGGGCTATCCTTCCGTCTCGGAGCTGATGGGGACAGGGCTGCTTTACCGCGACGAGAGCTTGAGCCGCCAGTTCGAGCCCGAGCTGATGATGCGCCACCTCTTCTACCCCTTGAACTGGACGGATGAGAACACCCTCACCGTGATGGTCAATGACCCCCTGGACTGGGCGGTGGATGAGCTGCTCTACAGTTGGCGGCCAGGGTTGCGAATTGAAAAGGTGCTGGGCAGCGAGCGGGATATCACGCAACTGCTCAGCCAAGACCAGGGATCCCGCTTCAGCCAAGAGGCGGTGTACAAGCTCATGGCCCGCCTGCCAGAAGAATCGGCCTCGCGGGTGTTTACTCCTTCTCAGATTGCAGTGGGCTACGGCCTGCTGGTGCTGCTGCTGTGGGGGTTGGCCAGTGCTCCTTGGACAACCCTGACGATTTTGGTGTTGTTGGTCAATCTCTTCTATGTAGCCTCGATCTTCTTTAAGTTCGTGCTCAGCCTGGTGGGATCCGCCGATCGCTTCCACCAGATCTCCGATGAAGAAGTGGCCGCCCTCGATGACCGCACCTTGCCCATCTACACTATCCTGGTGCCGGTCTACAAAGAGCCAGAAGTCATCCCGATTCTCATCAACTCCCTCTCCAAGCTGGACTACCCCCATGAGCGCTTGGATGTGATCATCTTACTGGAGGAAAACGACCAGGCCACCATCGAAGCCGCTCGGGCCGCCAAGCCCCCCCGCTATGTGCGCCTACTCATCGTGCCGGATAGCAAGCCCAAGACCAAACCCAAAGCCTGCAACTATGGGCTGGCCTTTGCTCGCGGCGAATACCTCACCATCTACGACGCTGAAGATATTCCTGACCCAGATCAACTCAAAAAAGCAGTCATTGCCTTCCGAAAAGGGGATCCCAGCTTGGTCTGCGTCCAGGCTGCTCTCAATTACTTCAACCGCAACGAGAACTTCCTCACCCGCATGTTTACGCTGGAGTATTCCTACTGGTTTGACTACCTCCTGCCAGGCTTGGAAACTCTGAAAATGCCCATCCCCCTGGGAGGCACGAGCAACCATTTCCGCACCGACCGCCTGCGGGAGCTGCAGGGATGGGATCCGTTCAACGTCACTGAAGACGCCGACTTGGGCATCCGCGCCAGCCAGCACGGCTACACGGTAGGGGTGATCAACTCCACCACCTACGAAGAGGCCAACTGTGCCGTTAAAAACTGGATCCGGCAGCGCTCCCGCTGGATCAAGGGCTACATGCAGACTTGGCTAGTCCACAACCGCCACCCCCTGCGCTCGTTGCGCAAACTGGGCCTTAAAAACTGGCTGGCCTACCAGTTTTTCATAGGGGGCAGCTTCTTGACCTTCCTCACCAGCCCCATTATGTGGCTGCTCTTTTTCTATTGGCTGCTCACCCGTGCTCATTGGCTGCAAAACATTTTCCCCAGTTGGCTGATCTACCTAGGCTTGTTCAACCTCCTGGTAGGAAATGCCATCGGGATCTACTTGAACTTGGTGGCTGTCTTCCGACGCGGCTACTACGATCTGGCCTTCTATGCCCTGCTCAACCCCATCTATTGGCAGCTCCACTCCATCGCAGCCTATATGGCCCTGTGGCAGCTTTTTACCAAGCCCTTCTACTGGGAGAAGACCGTCCATGGCATAAGCAAGTTTACCCACGCCAAAGTGCAAGAAGCCACCCAAAAAGCAGGCTAGGCTGCTGACTTGGCTTTCCAAGCCGTGGGGGCGAAGTTAAGGACAGCCGGCGCCCCTTTAGAAGCTGTAGTCCGAATCTACAATCACAGCGCAACCACGCGGGTGGAGACAGCTAGCCATAATCACCTTAACGGCAAAGTTTCCCTCGTAGGGTGCTTGCACGATGGGGAAATCGTCCAGGAGTTCGTCTGTAGCCACCACTTGACCACTGGCATCGTAAAGCACCAGATCCACATCGAAGCAATCCCGATCACACTGCGCCCAGATGTTTTCACCTTGGTAGAAGTAGCCTGTAACTACTGTCGATTGTCCATGAAAAAGCCATAAACTACGGCTCTGAGCCCAGGCGGCAGCACCCCCGACAACCGCGGCTGCCCCTATCAGGCTTGCCATCAACCAGCCCCGCACCGAAGCCATAGGAATGCCCTCCTTACTGAAGAACGGAGAAAGAATGGATTTGGCTACAGGGATCCCCCTCAACACCCACACTCTAGCAGCCAACTCTGTTTCTCCCGAATGATCCAGATCACGTTAAGGATCCCATGTTGAAAATCGCAAAAAAGAGTTACAAAAAAGGGATCCCGACCAGAGCGGGAATCCCTTGATTTCGATCAGAGTAGGGTGGATAAAATCTGCCTAAAGCCCTCTATTTTTCCAGGCCGGAGCTGTCTAGCTCCTCACTGGGGCAGAATCAGTTCTCCGCGGCGTCCCAGGGGATCGGTCAGAACACTGCCGGTGGGGCCTTTGATTTGAATGGTGCAGCGGCTGCCGGACACTTCGATGACGTTGTAGTTAGGCACTGCCAGCTCCAAGAAGCGCAGGTTGCCCGTTGTTACGCCAGGGGTCCCGCTCACCTCTGGATTGGCAGGGTTCACAGGGGCCAGAAAGCCATTCACAATCCGGTAGTAGAGGCGGCTGGCGTTGGGGATCCCTAGGCGATTCCCTTCTTCATCGATGCTTAAAGCGGTAACACTCCGTCCGGTGGGGCCAGTCCATACTTCCCAAATGGGGTTGCTGCTGCCGGGGTTGACCTGGCCGATGAAACCGGCGTGGTTGTTGCCGGTTAGGAACACCACGTTGCGGATGTTGTTCTGCTCGATAAAGTCGATCACCTCCTGCCGCTCCAGCCAATAGCCCTCCCACATGTCGTTGGAGCGGAAATAGGTCACTGTGATGGGAAACTCGCTGACGATGAACTTGTAGGTGGCAGTGGAGTTGCGCAGGCCGTTGAACAGCCACTGCTTCTGCGGCTCTCCCAAGAGGGTGCGCGGCGTGCGGCGCAGCAGGTTAAACAGGGCTTGCTCGGATCCCGGCGGGCCAAAGAAAAGGGTCTCCTGCTCGGGCGTGAGGCGGATGCCGGCCAGCTCCAAAAAGCGCTGACGAGTCAGGCCAGGGGGCAAGATGGGCAAGATCGGGGTCACAGCGGCCAAGTCGCGGTACTGGCGCAGGTCGAGGATGAAGACTTCGGCGTTGGCGCCGTAGCGGAAGCTGCGAAACAGCCGATCCCGGCTATCCACCCCCGGCACATCCGTCAAATTCGGGTTCATGGGGCTGTATTCAAAAAAGGCTTGGTAGCCTAACACTCTAAGATCTTCCACATCGCGGGTTTGCCCGGTGGCGTCGTTGAGCTGGACGGCGCGACCGCCGCGGGCCTTCTGGCCGCTGTAGTTGTCGATCACCTCGTGGTCGTCCCAGTTGTAAACAAAAGCCGTGCGGCTGAACAACTGGGCAAACTCCGGCCCGGCATATTTGGGATCCCGCTGATCCCGATAGAGGCTGCGGTAAAACTCAAGCGTTGGTATCGGATCCAGACCCAGCCAGAAGCGATCCGCGTAAACGGTGTCGCCGTTGAAGGCGATGAAATCGATGTCGCCGCGGTTGACCTCTGCCAGCAGGGCCGCCCCGATGGGAAAAGGAGGCTCGTTGGCGCAGCTAATGTGCAAGAAACGAATGGGCCGCCCATCGCCTGGAGCTGGCAGGGTGCGGAACTGGCCCACGGGGCTGGTAAACCCCTCGCTAACAAAACGGTAGAAATAGCGCTGCGCCGGTCTTAGGCCGGTGACGACGGCACGAGCAATGTAGTCGCCC
This sequence comes from Synechococcus sp. WC10meta, assembly GCF_047461475.1. Taxonomy (NCBI): domain Bacteria; kingdom Bacillati; phylum Cyanobacteriota; class Cyanophyceae; order Synechococcales; family Synechococcaceae; genus Synechococcus; species Synechococcus sp. WC10meta. The sequence continues at coordinate 6,590 of NZ_JANSHF010000019.1, read as the reverse complement.
GGTTCGGTGCGGTAGTTGCGACCCGCTACACGGCGAGCGGTGAGGGGAACTTGTTGCAGGATGGGATTGAACTCGGAATTCTCGGCCACCTGCAGCGTCACCGCCACCGTATCCACGCTGCTAGCCGGCACCACCCGCGTCGAGAGCACTGCCCCTTCGGGGGTGGGATCCCCGGCAAACACCCCCTGGGGAAATCCCGGCTCCCCCAGCGGCGGGATAGAAGAACTGGAGGTGCCCCCACAGGCGGCCAGGGCAGCTGCCCCACCCCCAAACATCAACAACTGCAGGAAAAAACGACGGGAGCTCAGGGAACTCATACGGCTAACCTCAGCGACGCCGGCAAATGTAAAGGGATCCGCAACAATGGCTAGTTGCCTTTAGTCAAGCACTTTTGCCCCCGAACGGAGGTTGTGGATTGGTGAAAGCTGGGTTAGCCTCTGTTTAAGAACGCCGAGCTCCGTGCCCTAGCTTTTTGCAATCCTGCTTGCCTCTCCCTTAGCCAACCTGGCTGCGCAACTGCCGCAGCAGCCGCTCAAACTCCTCTGGCAAGGGAGCGGTAAACTGCAGTGGCTGGCCAGTGCGTGGGTGAACAAAGGAGAGCTTCCAGGCGTGGAGAGCTTGGCCGCTTAGCTTGACGGGGCTGGTTTTGCTCCGGGTGTAGAGGGGATCCCCAACAATGGGCAGGTGCAGGTGGGCGGCATGCACCCGAATCTGATGGGTGCGACCGGTCTCCAGCTCAAACTGCATTAGGGTGTAGTTGCCCAGGCGCTCCAGCACCTGCCAGTGGGTTACCGCTGCTCGTCCTTGGCCGGGGGGCAGGACGGCCATCTTCTGCCGATCCACCGGGTGCCTCCCAATGGGGGCAGAGATAGTGCCTTGGCTCTGGGCAGGACGCCCGAACACCACTCCCAGGTAGATGCGCCGGGCAGTTTTGGCTTGAATTTGGGCCTGCAGGTGCTGGTGAGCCTGATCGTGCTTGGCAATCACCAAGGCGCCGGTGGTGTCTTTGTCCAGGCGATGGACAATCCCCGGACGCAGTTCGCCGTTGATCCCCGAAAGGTGAGGACAATGGGCCAGCAGCGCATGCACCAGGGTGCCGCTGGCGTGTCCGGGAGCAGGATGCACCACCAGGCCGCGCGGCTTGTTGATGACAAGGAGATCCTCGTCTTCGTAGAGGATGTCCAAGGGGATCGGTTCCGGCTGCAACGAGGTTGGGGTGGCTGGCGGGATCCGCACCTCGATCTGATCCCCCGCTTGCAGGGGGCGATCCTTATCCAGGCAGGGCTGACCATTGAGCCAAACCTGGCCCTGGCGGATGAGCTGCTGCAGGCGCGAGCGAGATAGATCGGGCAGTTGTTCTGCCAACCCGCGATCCAGCCGCAAGCCCTGCTGTTTCTCCGTCACCGTCACCCGGCGAATTTCTGCCACTGGATCTCTGGGGTCTTCCATTTGCCCTGTTTCCGCAAACTGCTGCTTTGAAAACATTGTGGCAGAGCGGTTACTTTTGCATTAGGTAAAAAAGGTCGAAGATTTGTGTCAGCTTTCTCAGCAGGATCTTGGCAGGATTGGCTTTGTGTCATCTCCTTCTCAGGTTTCTCTAGGGGGCTGTGCCGGGATTTTAACCAGAGAAAAACCCTCAGTACAGTGGGGGTATAGCTCCTTAAAGCCGGGCCAGATTCTGGCTGGGGAAAGTTTCTTGCTACACGCAAGTGTTGCAGCACTTATTGCACAGTTGGTCCGCTGGGTACAAGGAGGCAAGGCATGTTGGATGGAGCAGCGCTGGGGTCCCAGCTTCAGCAACCCCCTCAACGCCAGCTTGGCTCAGAGCCGCCCTTGGTTTTGTCTCTCACAGAGGTGGGCCTACGGGATATTGCTCAGGTAGGCGGGAAAAACGCCTCCTTGGGAGAAATGCTGCAGCAGCTAGCCCCTAAAGGGATCCGCGTGCCCCTGGGGTTTGCCACCACCGCCCATGCCTACCGCCAGTTCATTGCCGCTGGCGGCCTCGAGGAGAAGCTGCGGGAGATCTTCAAGGATCTGGACATCGAGGATGTGCGGGACCTGCGCGAGCGGGGCAAAGCTGCCCGCACCTTGATCCTGCAGACACCTTTCCCACTGGAGTTAGAGCAGGCCATTGCCGAAGCCTACCAGAAGCTGTGCGAGCGCTACGGCCCTGACACCGATGTGGCGGTGCGCTCCAGCGCCACGGCGGAAGACCTGCCCGACGCCAGCTTTGCCGGCCAGCAGGAGACCTACCTCAACGTGCACGGAGTAAAGGCGGTGCTGAATGCCTGCCACCGCTGCTTTGCCAGCCTGTTTACCGACCGGGCCATCTCCTACCGCCAGATCAAGGGCTTTGACCACTTTCAGGTGGCCCTCTCGGTGGGGGTACAGAAGATGGTGCGCTCGGACTTGGCCTGTTCGGGGGTGATGTTCTCCATCGACCCAGAAACCGGCTTCAAAGACGCGGTACTGATCACCGCGGCCTATGGCCTGGGGGAAAACGTGGTGCAAGGGATCGTCAACCCCGACGAATACGTGGTCTTTAAGCCTACCCTGAAGCAGGGGCTGCGGCCCATCCTCTCGCGCAAGCTGGGCAGCAAAGCCCTGAAGCTGGTCTACGACGAGGAGGGATCCCGCCTCACCAAAAACGTACCCGTCCCCGAAAGCCTACGCCGGCAATATGCCCTCAAGGACGACGAGATCCTGGAGTTGGCTCGCTGGGCCTGCCTTATCGAAGAGCACTACTCGGCACTGCGGGGCCGCTTCACCCCCATGGACATCGAGTGGGCCAAAGATGGGATCACGGGCGAGCTGTTCATTGTCCAGGCCCGCCCCGAGACGGTGCAGTCCCAAAAGGCGGCCAACCGCCTCAAGACCTATCGCTTGACGCAGCCACAGGCGCGCCCAGAACCCCTGGTTCGGGGACGAGCAGTGGGGGAGGCCATTGGCCAGGGCACAGCTCGGGTCATTTTGGATGTGCGCCGCTCGGATCAGTTCCAAGCGGGCGAGGTGCTGGTGACGGAGAAAACAGATCCCGACTGGGAGCCAATCATGAAAAAGGCCAGCGCCATCGTCACCAACCAAGGGGGGCGCACCTGCCATGCGGCCATCATTGCCCGCGAGCTGGGGATCCCGGCCATTGTTGGCTGCGGCAGCGCCACGCAAGTACTCCGCTCCGGCGAGCCTATCACCGTCTCCTGCGCCGAAGGGGAGGAAGGGCGCGTCTATCCTGGCTTGCTGTCCTATGAAGTTACAGAGATCCCCCTCGAGGAGCTGCCCCGCCCCCGCACCCAACTGATGATGAACGTGGGCAACCCGGAAAAAGCCTTTGGCCTCAGCGAGATCCCTTGCGATGGCGTAGGTCTGGCGCGGCTGGAGTTCATCATCGCCAACCACATCCAGGTGCACCCTCTAGCGTTGGTTCACTACGAGGAGGCGGTCAAGGAGGAGCCGCGCCTGGCAGAGCTCACCGCCCAGTATTCTGACAAGCCGGAGTACTTTGTGGACAAGCTGGCCCAGGGAGTGGCCACCATCGCCGCTGCCTTCTACCCCAAGCCGGTGATCGTGCGGCTATCGGACTTCAAGAGCAACGAATACGCCCACCTGCTGGGCGGATCCCGCTACGAGCCTCACGAGGAAAACCCCATGATTGGCTGGCGGGGGGCCTCCCGCTACACCGATCCCCGCTATCGCGACGGCTTTGCCCTTGAGTGCCGGGCCATGAAACGGGTGCGGGACGAGATGGGCCTGACCAACGTCATCTTGATGATTCCCTTCTGCCGCACCCCCGAAGAAGGGCACAAGGTGCTGGAGGAGATGGCCCGCCACGGCCTGGTGCGAGGGGAAAACGGCCTGCAGGTGTACGTCATGTGCGAGCTCCCCAGCAACGTCATCCTGGCCGACGAGTTCTGCCAGATCTTCGACGGCTTTTCCATCGGCTCCAACGACCTCACCCAGCTCACCCTGGGGTTGGATCGCGACTCCGCCCTGGTGGCTCATCTTTTTGACGAGCGCCACGAGGCGGTCAAGCGGATGATCGCCCGGGTAATCCAGACCGTGAAAAGCCACGGGCGCAAGATTGGCATCTGTGGCCAGGCCCCCAGCGACTACCCTGACTTTGCCCGCTTCCTAGTGCAGCAAGGGATCGACTCCATTAGCCTCAACCCGGATTCCCTGCTGAAAACTCTGTTGGTGGTGGCTGAGGCGGAAGGCGATGGTACCCAATAGGCTCAGGGGGCTGCGCTGGGATCGCGTTGGCTGGGTTACAATCTTCTCTGCTGTGTTGCCATCCCCGCCATGATCCACGAACTCTCCATGCCGGCCCTCAGCTCCACCATGGAAACGGGCAAGATCGTTGCCTGGCTGAAAAACCCCGGCGACCGGGTGGAGAAAGGGGAAAACATCCTGGTGGTGGAGTCGGACAAGGCGGACATGGATGTGGAGTCCTTCCACAGCGGCATTCTGGCCAGCATCCTGGTACCGGCAGGGGAATCGGCGCCGGTGGGCACGCCCATTGCCCTCATTGCCGAAACCGAAGCAGAGGTGGCCGAGGCTCAAGAGAGAGCTAAGGCCCTCTCTAAGGGTGCTGCGCCACTAGCTACGCCTAGTGCAGCCTCTGTCCCCCCAGTGCAACGGCCAGCCTCTGCCCCTGCAGCGATCTCCACCTCCGCACCCCCAACTGGCTCCGACGGGGCCGGATCCCAGCGGATCCTGGCTTCCCCACGGGCAAAGAAACTGGCAGAGAGCTTGGGGGTTGACCTGCGCACTGTGCGCGGCTCTGGCCCAGGGGGCCGCATCGTAGCGGAAGATGTGGAGCGGGCCGCAGCTCAGGCTGCCTCTGCCCCGGCGGCAGCTTTTTCCTCGGCTGCTCCTCCCCCTGTCTCTCTGCCCTTGGGAGAAGTGGTTCCCTTGAGCACCCTGCAGGCGGCGGTGGTGCGCAACATGAACGCCAGCCTGGGTGTGCCAGTGTTCCACGTCGGCTACACCATCACCACTGACAGCTTGGATCAGCTTTACCAACGGGTGAAGCCCAAGGGGGTAACGCTGACCGCCCTTTTGGTCAAAGCTGTGGCCCTCACTCTAGAAAAGCACCCCCTCCTCAATGCCAGCTACACAGAAAACGGGATCCACTACAAAGCGGACATCAACATTGCCGTGGCGGTGGCCATGGAGGATGGGGGCCTAATTACCCCTGTGCTCAAGCAAGCCAACCGCGTTGACCTGTACGAACTCTCACGGCGTTGGAAGGAGCTGGTGGAGCGAGCGCGGCGCAAGCAACTGCAGCCAGAAGAGTACAACAGTGGCACCTTCACCCTCTCCAACCTGGGCATGTTTGGGGTGGATCGCTTCGACGCCATCCTGCCCCCCAACCAAGGGGCTATCTTGGCCATTGGCGCTGCTCGCCCCACCGTGGTGGCTACGCCGGAAAAAGCCATTGCCATTCGCTCCCAAATGCAGGTTAACCTCACCTGCGACCACCGCGTCATTTACGGCGCCCACGCCGCGGCCTTCTTGCAAGATCTAGCCCAGTTGTTGGAGCAAAAGGTGGAATCCCTGACGCTGTAGAACTCAATAAGGGGCAGGCTGGGATCTACCTCAAGAGCCCAGGCGTGGATGCCGACGCTAATGTTGTGGGTGCAGAGGACGAGAGCTGAGCAATCTCGGTCAAGCTCTGCCAGAATCCGCTCGCGCTACTCTCGGTACTAAAGCCAAGGGCACTGAGGTTGGCTAGCTCTGGCTCTACCGGTTCTCGCACATCGATGAGTTGCAGCGGGGCAGCCCCAGGATCTCTTAAGCGGGCAGCCAGCTGTTGCGCGCGACCGGGCGAATGAAAGAGAACATGGCTGACCTGTAACTTATCTGGATCCGTTCCTAGGATATACCGGCTCAGCATCTGCTCTGGACTGCTTGCAAGTGGTCGTGGTTGGCCGACAACGCTAGAACTTCAAATTTCCCTACTGATTGCAGACCCTCTGCCAAGATCCCCTTTAGGAGGCTCTGCTTGAGAAGATTGATCCCAGGGGTCTATCGGGGCTCTGGGTGTCTTCAGTTCTGATAGGCTTGACTAGTGGGAACTTGCCAAGGATCTTCCACCGATGGAAGGACTTCGTCCTACAAACGGCCAAGTATCCCAATCTATCTGGCCAGTTCGTTCCCTTTTGCTGACTCTGTTGGCAGGGATCGCTTTCGGCTGTGGAGGAGGCACAGGCAACTCTCCCCCTCTGCCGTCGCCAGGTAGTGGATCTGTCGTCCTGCAAGTGGATCCGGCCAGGGGCCCCTTTACCAAAGTGGCTGATGCCGTTGCAGAAGCGCAGCGGCTGCAGAATGCCACAGCAGGACTAGAGGTGCTGATCCAGATTTTGGGGGCGGGCAAGGAGAGACTGGAGAAGAACCTCGCCCTGGATGGAGGTGACGGCACCAATGGCGGGCGGATTCGGATTACCAGCTCTGCTGCCTACGAGATCCTAGCGGGGTTGTTCGATGTGGTTGTAGCCAGCCAAACTAGCCTGCAAGGGGTAGAGGTCGTGTTGGAAGGTGGAAAGATTCAGGTCAACGGTGGCACCTTTCAGCCGAGCAAGGTCACCCTCAAC
>NZ_JANSHF010000018.1:0-40072 GCF_047461475.1 Synechococcus sp. WC10meta | reverse complement strand
AAAGCCTAACTTCCCTGTGGAAGTGCGAAGATGGACAACCTAACCTTAATCCAACCGTTAAGTTCTGTCAACTCTCCTGAAAGAAGCCATGTCGCTTGCCCGCTGGATTCTAGGGATCCACACCACCACGCCCCTTTTGGGCCTAGCCCTACTGCCGCTGGAAGGAAAGGAGAGGGAAGGCCGTAGCCAAAGTTGGTGGCTAGATCGCCAGATGGCAGCGCGGCTGCACCCGTGCCTAAAGGAGTTCTTGGCTGGCCAAGACTGGTCCCAGGTGGCGGGGATCGCTGTCGCCGTCGGGCCAGGGAGTTTTACCGGTAGCCGTTTGGGGGTGAGCGTGGCGCGGCTGGTGGGGCAGCAGCTGGGCATTCCCGTGTTTGGCTACTCGTCCTTGGCTGTTATTGCCCGCCAGGTGTGGCAGGAGCAGGGATCCCCACTCCAGCCCCTGAGGGTGGCGGTGCACATGGATGCCAAGCGGGGGGAGCGGTATGGCGGCGTGTACCGGGTAGGCCCAGACCAGGTAGTGGCTGAAGTGGCCGATCAACTCTGGGAGGCGGTGGCTTGGCAGGCCCTTCTCCGCCAGTGGCCGCAGGCGCTAGCGGTCGATGCCGCCGATTGGGTAGAGCCGGTGCCTGTGCTGGCGCTGGCAGAGCTTGCCCGTGCTGACTTTCTTGCAGGCCTGCGCCCTCCCTGGCAGGAGGTGTTGCCTAAGTACGGACGGCAGCCGCCCATTGATCTCAGCGGGGTGAATCGGAGTACCCCCCAGGCGCGGTAAGATTGGGAAGGCTAGGCAACAGACCCCGTGCTGACATGATCTCAAGCAACGACTTGCGCCCCGGCGTCTCTGTAGAGATTGATGGCGCTCCCTACAAAGTCATCGAGTTTCTCCACGTCAAGCCAGGCAAAGGGGCGGCCTTTGTGCGCACCAAGCTCAAAAACATGCAGACCGGCAACGTTGTCGAGAAAACCTTCCGCGCCGGCGAAATGCTGCCTGCTGCCACCATCGAAAAGGTGAACATGCAGTATCTCTATGCGGAAGGAGATAACCTCGTGTTCATGGACATGGAGACCTACGAGCAGGCTGTGCTCAGTACCGCCCAGGTGGGCTCTGCCGTGAAGTACCTGAAGGAAAATATGGAAGTGTCTGTTTTGCGCTGGAAGGGGCAGGTGATCGATGTGGAGCTGCCCACCAGTGTCGTCCTGGAAGTGGTGGAGACGGACCCGGGCGTAAGGGGAGACACAGCTACAGGGGGGACTAAGCCTGCCAAGCTAGAAACCGGCGCCGAGATCCAGGTGCCTCTGTTTATCAAAGTGGGAGAGCGGGTTCGAGTCGATACTCGCACGGACACCTACCTAGGCCGCGAGTGATGGCTCTTCCCCGTCGCTAGGTTGCTGTTGTGGACAGGTGACTTCCCTTGGATGTCATTAATTGGCAGGAAATTCGCCTTCTGCTGGCCGCTCTGCAAGAGAGCGATGTTAGCGAGTTAACTCTAGAGTGCAAGGATTTCCGCCTTACTCTGCGCAAAGGAATCCCTGCTGCTCAGCTTTCCACCACTGCTCCCTCCCTTACTGCTTCGCCCCCTTCTGCTCCTGCCGAGACTCCTCCTCCTGTGCCTGCCCCCAAATCTCCACCGAGCCACTGGGTGGAGGTAGTGTCACCCATGGTGGGAACCTTCTACAGCGCTCCTGCTCCTGGAGAAGCGGACTTTGTCCAAGTAGGTCAACGGGTAAACAAAGGCCAAACCCTGTGCATTATCGAGGCCATGAAGGTGATGAACGAGATAGAAGCAGAAACAGCAGGTGTGGTAAGGGAGATTTTGGTGAGCAACGGCCAGCCGGTGGAATTTGGCCAAGTTTTAATGCGGCTGGATCCCACCGGCTAACAGCGAAACTGGGGCAGAGATGAGGCTTTTCCCCCCGGAGGGATCCCTTGGTAGCTTTGCCCGGGATTAGGGTACTCTGCCATGCTTCAGCCCACGGCCCCCGAGACAGTTGAGGGGGTAAAGGTTCTGCCCCCCCAGCACATTGTCGGCCAGGAGCTGGCGGCGCAGCTACTCGCAGCGGCCCTAGAGAAAGGGCGGGTGACCTCAAGCTACTGCTTCCTAGGGCCAGAAGGGGTGGGGCGGCGCCTGATGGCCCGCTGGTTTGCTCAAGCTCTCCTGTGCGAGTCCAGCACCAGGATCCCCTGCGGCCAGTGCCTTAGCTGCCATTGGCTGCTGGCGGGCACCCACCCCGATCTCCACTGGGTCAGCCCCACCTATCTCCATCAGGGTCGCCTAATCCCAGCAGATGCCCCCGAGGCGCAAGCTCTGCAGCGGCGCTCCCCGCCGCAAATTCGCCTGGAACAGGTGCAGGAAGTGTCGCGCTTCTGTGCCCGTAGGCCAATGCGCGCCCGCCGTTCGCTGGTGGTGCTGGAGGGAGCGGAAACCCTAGCCGAAAGTGCGGCCAATGCCCTGCTGAAAACCCTGGAGGAGCCTGGGCCGGCCCACATCGTTCTCATCGCACCCCAGGCGGCCTCCCTGCTGCCGACGCTGTTGTCCCGCTGCCAGACGGTGCCTTTCCGCCGCCTCAGCTCGGCCGAGATGGAGCAAGTGTTGGCTGCTTTGGGCTGCCCGGAGCTGCCCGGGATCCCTCGCTCAGAGCTCATTGCCCTGGCCCAAGGCAGCCCTGGACGGGCGCTGGCCGCCCATCAGCATCTGCAGAGCCTTCCGCCGTCGCTGCTACAGGATCTAAGGCGCTGGCCCCCCTCGCTGCGAGAGGCGCTGGAGCTGGCTAGGGCAGTAGCTGCTCTCGATTTGCCGGCGCAGCTGTGGCTGATTGACTACTTGCAGCAGCATTTCTGGGCGCAGGGATCCCGCCAGGCCATTTGGCAGTTGGAGCAAATTCGCCGCCAGCTTTTGCACTTTGTGCAGCCGCGCCTTGCTTGGGAGGTCAACCTGGCTAGCCTAAGCCGCAGGGCTGTCGCGAAGGGGGACTAGAAGAAAGCCCTGTGGCAAAGTGAAAAGGAGCGTTCAAGACCTGCCTATGCCTGCCTGGCTTTTGGCTTTCCTTGCGGCCCTTGGAGGCTACTTGCTGGGATCCATCCCCACCGGCTACTGGGTGGGCCGCTGGTGGGGCGGGATCGACCTCCGCCAAGCGGGCTCCGGCTCGACGGGGGCAACCAACGTGTTGCGGACGCTGGGCAAAGGGCCGGCGCTGCTGGTGCTGCTGGTGGATGCCGCCAAGGGGGCTGCAGCGGTGGCGCTGGGATTAGCTCTGGGGTCGCCGTGGTGGGTGGCCGTGGCTGCCCTGGGGGCAGTGGTTGGCCACAGCCGCTCCTGCTGGCTGGGCTTCAAGGGCGGCAAGTCGGTGGCCACTAGCCTAGGGATCCTGTTGGCCATGGCTTGGCCAGTGGCCCTGGCTACCTTTGGCGTCTGGCTGGTGGGGATTGCCCTCACCCGCATCGTCTCCTTCAGCTCCCTGCTGGCAGCGGTGGCGGCTCCGCTGCTGATGTGGGCAACGGCTCAGCCCCTGCCCTATAGGGTGTTTGCCCTGGCGGGCGGGATCTATGTAATCGGCGCCCACCGGCGCAACATCGAGCGCCTGCTGGCCGGCTCAGAGCCGCGCCTTGGCCAAAAATGGGCCCAGTCCCCCTAATGACCTCCTAGAGCCAGATGGAACAGACGACGGTGGTTTTTGTCTACGGCTCCCTGCGGCGGGGCGGCCAGTACCACAGCCTGCTGCAAGGGGCGGAGTTTTTGGGAACAGACAGCCTCAACCACATCGACCTCTACGATCTCGGCCCTTACCCCATGGCGATCCCTGGCCGAAATCGGCTCTACGGCGAGTGCTATCGCATTCCCCTGAGCCTGTTGCCCCGCTTGGACGAGCTGGAAGACCACCCGCGGCTGTACCAGCGGCAGTGGGTGCAACTGGAAAGTGGCACCTCGGCCTGGGTTTACCTGGGCCGGCCCGAGCAGGTGCAGGGGTGCCCCCTCATCCCCAGTGGCTGCTGGCTGCCCCGAGGTTCCTAGAGATCGAAGTGGAGTTTGACACCCCCAACATACTGGGGCAGGAACTCGGCTGGGGGCAAATCCGGATCTCTTGCAGAGGGAGCCGCGGCCTCTACAGGGCTGGCCAGGCGCTCTAGGTAGTAGATGCAATCCCCGCGCCGCCACATGTCGGGCTTGGGCAGGTAAAATAGCCGGCCTACCGGGGATGACCGGGCTCCCTTTTGCCACCAGCTCCCTGCCCGCTGCGGGCGCACCAGTAGCAAAGGCAGGCAGAGATCGGCTTTGATCCGGTAGGCAAACTGATCCCGCAGCCGCTCCAGGGTGGGATCCTCCAACCCTATTTGGGCCGAAAGGGGGTTGAGCAGAGCTAAGCGCGCTGCCGAGCTCGACTCCTGGGCCGAGGCCACGGCAGAGGGGGAGGGCTTCAGGCCCAAATCCGCTAAAGTGGGCAGGGTAATCGAGCGCAGCTCCGCGCGCTTGGCCTCTAGGTAGCCGGCCCAGCGTTGCAGTTGGGCAAAAGAGATCGGCAGGGTGCGGATCCCTTCTAAGATGGGCATCTCGGGCAGCAACACCGTCCAGATGGCAGCGGAAACCGAGAGTTTCACCATCAGCTCGGCAATGGCCCAGTTCATCTGGGGATCCCGCGTCAGGATCAGCAGCGTCTCCGCATGGTCAATATCGGCCTTCAACAGGGCCGACTCGCTCAGCACCACTTCCTGCAGCGATCCCGGCAGCAGCCGGCCAACTTCATCCCCCAGGGCAGAGCCACCCTTGTGGCCGTTGGGCTCGGTTTGGCCAGCGGGCTGGCGCCAACAGGCTGCCGAAGGCAAGGGCAGCACCTCCACGACTTGGTTGAGGGAGCGCAGCAATTCGGCCAAGGGTTCAACCAGCGGGTGATCCCCAAGGATCACGGTGGAACTGCCTTGGTCTAGGCCCAGCCAACGAGCCACCCAGGCGGCAGTTAGCCCCTGCACTGTCACCGTGGCCGAGATGGTTAAAAACACTAGCGCCTTGAGGGCATCTCCCCCAGTGATGCCCCGCTCCGTCAACAAAATGGCAAACAAAGAGGCGACCGAAGCCGCCACAATGCCGCGGGGAGCCAGCCAGGCCACAAACAACTTCTGCCGCCAGTTGAGATCGCTGCCCCAGGTACACAGCCACACGCTTAAGGGGCGGACAACCAGCATCAGGCAGAGCACCGTGGCCAAGGCTCCCCACCCCAAAGCCAATACCGCCTTTAGGGACAGCGTGGAGGTGAGCAAGATAAACAGCACCGAGATGGCCATTACCACCAACTGGCCGTGAAACTGGCGCACGCTCCGCTCGGCAATGGCTGCCTTCTGCCGCACCACTAGGCCTGCCATCACTACCGCCATCAGCCCTGCCTCTGAGCGCAGCGACTGGGCCAGGGCAAATACCCCTAGCGCCCCCGCCAGCACTACCGAGTTGCGCAGCTCCTCCGTCAAAAATTGCCGCGACCAGAGCAGAAAGGATCCCATCAGCCAGCCCCCCAGTGCCCCCACCGCTGACCCAATGGCCAAGCGGCTAGATAGCTGCTCCAAGGCCATCAAGAAACTGGGGTGACCCGAAAGCACCACCTGCAGCACCACCACTGCCAAGATGGCCCCCACCGGATCGATGAGCACCCCTTCCCCTTCCAAGAGGGTGCTGACGGCGGGATCGACGCGTACCCGCTTGAGGATGGGGTTAACTACAGTTGGCCCCGTCACCACCACCAGGGATCCAAACAGAAAGGCTAGGGGCCAGGGGAACTCTCCCAAATAGTGGGCCGCCAGTGCCCCCCCTCCCAAGGTCAAAAGCGATCCCAGCAAGACCAGATTGCGCAGGCTGCCGGAGACCTGGTTGAGGCGCTGTAGCCGCAGGTTCAGCCCTCCCTCGAACAAGATCAGGGCCACTGCTAGCGACACCAGCGCCTCCAGACCGGATCCCATGATCTGGGGGCGAACCCAGCCCAAGCCATCTGGCCCCAGCAGCACCCCAAACAGCAGCAGGAAGACAATGCTGGGCACCTTGACAAAGTTAGCCAGGACTTGAGCTGCGATCCCGGCCACCAAGGCCAGCGTAAACAGGATCGTCAGCTCAAAAGAGCTTTCCATGCCGAGGCTCAACCTCCCTCCGTGAGAACTCTGCCCCAGCAGCTCTCTCCTGTTCAGTAGGGTTGCCCCTCAAAGCTGCCATGAGAGACTAGAAACACCTGCAGAGAACTCCACCCTGGGACAGACAGGAGAAAGCATCCTTTTGCCGAGGGCAGATGCTCCCTGAGCCCAGGGTAGCTCAGGCCGAAGTGAACCCCCCTGGCTAATCCGGCTGCCCCTTTGCAGAAGGGTCGAGTTCGGCTGCTGCCAGCGGCTTAACTCGGCGAATGGGTAAGTTAGCAATGAGGGCCGTTGTGCTCCCCTCCACGGTCAAGTGGAATTGCATCCCCTCCGAGTCCAGCTCCACATAGCGGGAGACCACCCCCAAAATTTCCAGCCGCATCGATTCCAGGGCTGCCGGACTGAGATTGGCGCGGTCGTGGGCCAAGATGAATTTCAGGCGCTGCTTGGCCTGCTCGCGGCTGCCGCCGGGGGAGCGGGGAAAAAGCTGATCCAAAAACTCGAGGAGCATGGGCTTTATTCTAGTCTCGTTGAAAGAGAGCTAAGGGCTGTTGGGCTTCAGAACACCTTTTGGCTTAAAAATCGCCTTGCCTTTTCCCAGAAAGACTCACCCAAGCCGGCCAACTTGGGAAACTCCACCACCTCCCCTTCCAGCCGTCGGGCAATGTGCTGAATGGCCTGGGCAGCCGGAGAAGGACGGGCAGCCAAAACCATGGGTTCTCCCTTGTTGGTGGAGACAATCACCTCTCGGTCTTCCGGAATCATACCCACCAAAGGGATGGCCAGCACCTCCACCACATCTTCCACGGCCATCATCTGGCCAGCGGTTACCATATCGGGGCGCAGGCGGTTAACAATTAGCTGAATTGAGGAGATCCCTGCCACTTCCAACAGGCCCACCACCCGGTCTGCATCCCGCACGGCAGCTACTTCGGGCGTAGTCACCAGCAGGGCCTCTGTTGCCCCGGCAATGGCATTGCGAAACCCCTGCTCAATCCCGGCCGGGCAGTCGATCAACACATAGTCGTAGCTACCGGCAAGCTTCTCCATCAACTGCCGCATTTGCTCCGGGTTGACTGCTGTTTTGTTGCGGGTTTGGGCTGCTGGCAACAAGGAGAGATTGGGGGTGCGTTTGTCTTTCACCAACGCTTGTTCAAGGCGACATTCCCCTGCAATGACTTCTAGAGCCGTGTACACTACCCGATTCTCTAGGCCCAGCAGCAGATCCAGGTTGCGCAGGCCAAAGTCGGCATCCACCACCGCTACCGAGCGACCCAAGCGCGCTAAGGCAGTGCCTAAGTTGGCTGTCAGGGTGGTTTTGCCTACTCCTCCCTTCCCAGAGGTTATGACGATAACTCGGCCCATGCTCTTCTCCGCAGAAACTCCTGAAGGCTGGCGATGCAGATGGCACCATCTTGCAAGTAAACCACCTCAGGGGTATTGCAAGGGGAGCCACTTTCTGGGGGGCGGGCCACCTGGTCGGCGATGCGCAATTGGGTGGGCTCCAACTGCAAGGCCAGGATCACTGCACTTCTATCCCCCTCGGCGCCGGCATGCGCCAACCCTCGCAGCCGTCCCCAAACCCAAATGTCGCCGCCCGCAACGATCTCGCCGCCGGGGTTGAGATCTCCCAACAGGAAGACAGAGCCACGGTGGCGTACGGACATGCCCGAGCGCACGGTTGAACGCAGGTACAGAGGGGCAGTGTCGGGAGGAGGAGGGGGAACCACCTCCAAAAGGGAGGATTGCTCCACCGAATAGCCCAAGGTTGCCGCGGCAATGGCGGTCGTGCGGGATCGGGTTTGGACGCGCCATAGCTGCAGCCGATGCTGCGCCAACAGGACAGCCAGGGCCTGCAGGGTGGGCAGCTCCAGCTCTCGCTCCTGGCACCACAGGGTTAGAGGAGCCACCCCCGTCCAGTAGGACTTGCGGCTGCGCAACTGCCAAACGAGCTCCTCCCAGACTTCTTCCCAAGCTAGGGTGGTGGGCAGGTGCAGGTGGATCCCTTGGGCATCGGAGCGAAAGTAGACACTCTCTTTGGCTGCCCCTACCCCGATAGAGGAGGCAGGGGCCTTGGGAAAGGGTGGCGAGTTTCCCACCAGCGACCCCATTCTGCCTGCCCTCCTTCGCCAAGGAATTAGTCGAAGTAGAAGAGCGTAACCACCTTGTGTTGCTCCTCAGCGTGCCTGCAGGCCTCCAAAAGCGTGACGCTGTCGTGGAAGGCAAAACAGATCAATTGCTGGCACTTGCTGATGATTTCCAGATTGCAGAGGCGACTGGCCTCCGCTAGAGGCAGGTGGTCGTTTTCAGGGTGCTCCACCAGATGCAGCACCTGCTCCAAACTGGCCCGCGACTCTGCCGGCTGCCGCTCTAGGCTTTGGGGCAGGATCACCGTCAAGGATTTAATATCTGCCCGCATTGCTCCACGAATTACAGCCAGGTTGGTACCAATGGCCCCGGACGTGAGGATGCGGTTGCCAGTAAGGGCCAAGGCGTAGCTGAGGGTCTCAATGAGGTACTGGTGGGTAATGGGCACATGGCGAGTGCCCAAGATGGCTATTCGCTTTGGCCCCACTTGCTGAATGGCGGCCAGCTCTTGCAAGAACGTATCGACGCTGGTGGGGAGGTCAATGGATTGGGTCAAGGGGATCCCTCGCTAAACAGGATGGGCCAGATTATGCTAGCAGCCTACACCGTTGCTCTGGGATCTAGCTAGAGGGTTGGGCCATCCCTGCTCAAGTTGCTAGACCTACCAGCGCAGCAGCGCCGCTGCTCCCTGAAACTCGTGGAGCAAGCGCTCTTCAGCTTCGCCGCGAACGAACTCCAGTTTAGCGCCAAAATCGCGGCCTAGCACCCACACCAGATCCCGCAGGGGTGCCGGCTGTGGCTCTGGGCAAAGGAGCTGGGCCATCTCCTGGGTTCCTCCCACAAAGCCGTCTGGGCAGCGCCAGATGGTGGCCTCTAGCCTCCAGGGCAGGACAAGGATTTCCACCCGGCCCAGCTGGAGGGCGTCCAGCACCGCATCCAAGCCCCAAGCGCCGGGCTGCTCTCGAATCCGCTCCAACAAAGCCAGCTCTCCTCGGCGCTCAGCGGCCTCCAGGACGGGTACCACTCGGTCGAGGATGTCTTGCGGCGTCGGTGTGTGAAGGTTGGCGGGGTGCCCCACCCGCGCGACGATGCGGTTGCGCAGGCCGCGGTTGAGATAGCCCTCAAAGTGGGACACCTGCCAGGCTTCGCCCATGAGCACCAGCCGCTCAATGCCCAGGCGATCCACTGCCTTATCCAGGGCGGAAGCCAGGCGCAGGTAGAGCTTGTGCATCCAGAGGCTGACCTTGGCCGCCTCCCGCTCCTTGGGGGAGAGCTTGTCGAAGGTGCCACCGCTGCGGGCGCGACGTTCGGCAACGGCATTTTCAATGCGGCCGGCCAGCTCCTGCAGTTCCTGCCATTCCTCGGCGCTGATGTTGGCAAAGATTTCCGTGTCCTCTCGCAGTTCTCCCAAAAAGAGCTCGTAGAAGCGCCACCTGTTACCAGACAGGTGCAACACCCCACCCCGCTCGTATTCATCAAAGGCAAAGAAAAGGGGCGTGAGGTAAGGTTCCCCCCAGCGGGCCTCCACCCGCCCATGGGCCAGATCCACCACCGGCAGCTCCACCTGCAGGTCGACTCGGCGCAGCACTGGCTTGCCAGCGGGATTGCGGCTGGCAAAAAGAACCAGGGTGCGGGCCGAAGGGCGCTCCTGCTCTACTAGAGCAAGGACTTGCTCGCAGAGGGAGTTATCAGGCTTGCTCTCCTCCCTCTCCAGCAGCTCCTTGAGGGTATTCTTGATGCGCCCCACCCAGGCGCGACCCGCATTTTCGGGACGAGCAGGGTTGGTGTCGGCATATATCGAGAGCACGGGCTTGCTGCTGTCGTCAAAGGCAGCTTGCAGATCCTGGATTAGGGTGTTGAGTTCGTCCATGGTCTTGAGAAGGGGCGTCGCTGGGGCTCAAGCCTAGCAAAAATAAGATTAAGGGAAAGCGAGGGATCCGGCCCTAGCTGAAGCCCAGTTGGGCTCGGCTTTGAGGAGAAGCTTCTAGCATAGCCCGCGCCTAGAGCCGAGCGGCTGCGCTGCCCTCCAGATCCACTGGCTCCGATTGGTCTGCCGGCGGCGGAGCCTCCTGTAGCTCAAGGGCCAAGAGAGTTTTCCCATGGAGGCTGCAGCTTCAGGGCGTGGGGCCCTAGCTGCACCGGACGGCTGGAGGGCGGGTTGCTCTACCTCTTGCAGCCAGTTTCTTCTTGGGACAAGCAGTTGGCCTGGTGCGCCCGGGATCCCATTAGTACCCTTTTGCAGCCAAGTTAGGGGTTTGCAAGGCGGCTTCTACCCGCTGCACCTGGGTTTTGAAGCTGCCATCTGGCTCCAGCCATAGCTGTCGCAGGGCTGGGGGGATCACCTCCAGAGCAAACTGGGAGCTCTTGGGGAGAAATTGCACGCAGGTGGAGGGACAGGCAAAGTAATCAACCCCCCGGCGGCGACGGTGCAGCTCCTGATGAACATGGCCAAAAATCACCAGGCGAACGTGGTCGAACTCGTCCAAAACCCCAAACAGCCGCTCCGGCTGCTGCAGCGCACTTTGATCCAGCCAATCGGAGTCTACCGAAAAGGGGGGGTGGTGCAGGGCTAGGAGAACATGGTGGTGGTTGGCCCGGCTGCGCTGTAGCTCTTGTCGGAGCCAAAGTAAGGTGCGGTCGGTTAGGTAGCCGCTGTCCCTGCCTGGCACCAGCGAGTTCAATAAAATAAAGCTCCAGTTCTCGCGACTGAAGCTTTTCTCTGCGTGCAGCCGCCCGCCGTGGAGCTCTAGGTTCATAACATGTAGGCGATCGTGGTTCCCCGCCAGCCAATAGGTGTCGATGGGAAGGGTCTGCAAATAGCTTCTAAGACGGGCATAGGCAGCCGCACTGCCATCTTGGGCAAGATCCCCAGTTAAGAGCAGCACATCCGGCAAGGGATCCAAACTCACAATGGCCTTTTGCACTGCCAGAAAAGAGGCCTCGGTGTCTACCCCCAACAACCGCTGATGGCTCTTGGCAAATAGATGCAGGTCACTGATTTGAACCACGTAAACCGTCATGGCAGCGGGATTGTTCAGCACCGAAAGGCCTTTGCCGTCTCCAAAGGCAGAGAGCCCTCTCAAGAGACACTTAGAGAGCGACCTACCTCCCGGAAAGCAGTCTGCACCTGTGGCCAGCGGGATTCCTGGGTTGAGGCAGTTAGAGTATAGAGGCGATGGTGACGAACGGTTACCGTCACTACCTCGTGGCGAAGCTGGGATCCCAGATTGGTTTGGTACTCAAACAGGTAGTAGGGCTGCCCCTGCCGCTCGAAGGCCTCGGCTGCCAAGAGCTGGGTTGAGCGACCCGATCCCTCAGGGGCAATGATCTTCTTTGCCACCAATTGCCCCACCTCCTCTGGGCCTCCCAGATCCGCAATCGTCTCCCCTTTGTCGAAGGGGGCAATCATTAGGCTGATGTTTTCGGTCTCATAGACTAGGTCGCGCAGGAGCACGGCTAGCCCCTTCCCAGGGCTTAGCTTCACGCTCACCATGCCATTGGGGTAAGCAAAGGCAAAAGCTCCATTGGGATCCCGGTAGACTCGCAGGTTGGGGCTTGCTGAGCAGGCACCAATGATCAAGCTGAGGCAGACCCCCAGCAGCAACAACACCCTAGAAAGCCGCCGACCCAGTAGGCTCAACTGCCCCTCTCCTGCCATGCCGAGATCCTCCGCTTAGGGTTAGCCACCTCCATATCCTACCTAAGATTGGACCGCAGCAGCCTTTTAGCGGGATCCGTTCTGGTAGTGGCGGGAGCGCAGGACCAACACATCGGAAAGCTGGCGCAGCTGATTTTGAAGCTGAGCAAGCTGTTGGGCGTCGCGTACATCAATGCAGAGGTCAATTGAGGCAGTGCGATTGGCAAAGGTTTGCACCTTGGCATTGCGCACATTGATGCCCTGATCGGAAAGGCGGGAGAGAATATCCCGCAGCACGCCAACCCGGTCGATGACCTCTAGACGCAGTTCTACAGGATAAGTCTGGGTGCTTTG
Organism: Synechococcus sp. WC10meta; assembly: GCF_047461475.1. Lineage (NCBI taxonomy): Bacteria > Bacillati > Cyanobacteriota > Cyanophyceae > Synechococcales > Synechococcaceae > Synechococcus > Synechococcus sp. WC10meta. Next base: position 27,887 of record NZ_JANSHF010000018.1, on the reverse strand, counting down.
CCGCAGTTGCTCCTCGTTCCAGCGCACCGGCACCAGCCGCTCACCCGGAACCTGGGCTACCCGCGGACAATCGCGATGATGAATGGTGATGCCCTTGAAGCGGGTAACCACGCCCAGGATGGGATCCCCTGGGAGCGGGTTGCAGCATTTGGCCAATTGATGTTTCAGGCCCTCCACCCCCAGGATGAGAGACTGGGATCGGCTAGAAGCTCGCCCTCCCTCGCTTCGCGGCAGCAGCAGCTTGGCTTCCGCCAAAGATCCCTCCTCGGGTGGGGGGGAGATGGCTGGCTTGCTGACCTCCTGCAGCCGGTGGATCACCTGCGCGGGGGTTACCTCTCCATAGCCCAGCGCCGCCAGTAAATCGTCCACGCTGCTGTAGTTGAGCTTCTCGGCAACCTTCTGCATCCGCTCGGACTTCAGCAGGGCTTCAAACCCCGTTTTGCCCAGCTCCCGCTCCAGCAACTGCCGACCGCGGGCAATATTTTGCTCGCGATTGGAGCGCTTAAACCATTGGCGAATGCGATTGCGCGCCGAGCTGGTGGCTACAAAATTAATCCAGTCTAGACTGGGGTGGGCATTCTTGTGGGTGATAATCTGCACGATGTCGCCATTGCGCAGGCGGGTATCCAGCGGTACAATCTTGTTGTTTACCCGCGCCCCGGCGCAGTGATCCCCAATTTCTGAGTGGATGCGATAGGCAAAATCAATCGGGCAGGATCCCTGGGGTAAGGCCAGCAGATCTCCCTTGGGGGTGAAGACGTAAACTTCGCTCTCAAACAGGTTCTCGCGAACAGTCTCCAGATATTCTCTGTCGTCCTTGAGGTCGTTTTGCCACTCCAAGAGTTGCCGCAGCCAGCTAAAGCGCTCTTCCTCGGGCTTTACGGGGGTGCTGCCGGCTTCCTTGTATTTCCAGTGGGCAGCAATGCCGTACTCGGCCACGCGGTGCATTTCTTCGGTGCGGATCTGCACCTCCACGGGTCGCCCCTGCAGACCAATCACTGTCGTGTGCAAAGATTGGTAGCGGTTTGGCTTGGGCAGGCCAATGTAGTCTTTAAAGCGCCCGGGAATGGGACGAAAGCAGTTGTGAACAACTGCCAGCACCCGGTAGCACTCGCTCACGGTCTGCACAATGACCCGCACGGCCAGGAGGTCGTAGATCTCGTGGAATTCCTTGCGCTGCTGCTGCATCTTGCGGTAGATGCCATACAGGTGCTTGGGCCGCCCGCTGATCTCAAAGTGCTCTAGCCCCGCTTGGAGGAGGTTCTTCCGCAGCTCTTCGATAAAAGCTTGGATCTCCGCCTCTCGCTCGCTGCGCTTGGCGTTAACCAACTCTTGGATCTGGCGATAGGCTTCGTAGTCCAGGTACTTAAAAGCCAGGTCTTCCAGTTCCCACTTGAAATGCCAGATCCCCAGCCGGTTGGCCAAGGGGGCAAAGATCTCCATGGTTTCGGCTGCAATCTGCTTTTGCTTGTGGGGCGGCAGATATTGCAGCGTGCGCATGTTGTGCAAGCGATCCGCCAGCTTGACCACGATGACCCGAATGTCTTTGGCCATGGCCACAAACATGCGGCGGAAGTTCTCCGCTTGCTGCTCCGTTTTGCTGGAGAAATTAAACTTAGAAAGCTTGGTTACCCCTTCCACCAGGAGGCGCACTTCGGGTCCAAATTCTGCTTCTAGCGCCTCCAGGGTAACGCCTGCATCCTCAACAACATCGTGCAAGAAGCCAGCCGCTACCGTGACGGCATCCCCCCCCAGCTCCCGCAACAAGCTAGCTACAGCCACCGGGTGGGCGATGTAGGGATCCCCCGACTTCCGCTTTTGGCCCTTGTGCAAGCAGTAGGCAAACTCAAAGGCCCGGCGCAGCAAATCTGCCTCTTGGGGAGTGTAAGCTCTCAGCCCATCGCCGAGATCTTCAGCGCCAGAAAGCAAAGCACGCAGCCATCCTGGCACCTCAAAATCGAGGTTATTTAGGTCAAAGCCTCCTTCTAAGCTGGCGGCAACAGCAGGCTGACCCATGGGAATCTAGCAAGGAGGATGGTCTACTCCCTGGAGTTTCTTACAGCCTATCCCCAACTTGACTCGTCCGCAGGCAGGTTAAAGGCAAAAAGCGCTGCGAAAAACCTCAGGGAAAAATCTGGCGCAGTGTTAGTATTCTAGTTCCATCGTATCACTCACTCTGCCGCATCTCGTAGCAACATATACAGACAGATGAAGCTAGCCTCTTGCTGGGGGGCTAGAGATGGGAGGAAGTTGCAAAGCTAGAGGCCCTAGCCACCCCTTGCGGTAGTCGTTGAGGATTTGCCTTGCCGCTCGCTCGGTATCGCCTTGGTAGCGCCGTTGGGCCAGCTCCTGGACTGCCACGCTGCCAGGGGGGATCGGGTCAGGCCAGCCGTAGCGCTGTTGCAAAAGAGCTTGGGCCTGGGGCTGCACCTGCAGCAGTTGATCCACAAAGTAGGCCGCTACGCGCTCGGGGTCGTAGGCGGCAGCGCCAATGTCATCGCAGATGGCTAGCAGCGTGGCTGCCCGCTGATCCGGCAGCGAAGGCGGGAGGATGCCCGGCGAGTCCAGCAAATCCAACTCCCCCCCTAGCCGTACCCACTGCAGTTGCCGGGTTACCCCAGGGCGCGCAGCGCTCTCGACGGCTCGCCGTCCCAAAAGTCGATTCAGCAGGGCCGACTTGCCCACATTGGGAAAACCCACCACCACCGCCCGGACAGCCCGCGGCCGCATGCCCCGCCGCTGCCGCCGCTCGTTGACCGACTGCCCTAGCTGCAAAATAGCCTGCTTGAGGCGACTGACCCCTTGTCCCGATTGGCCGTTGGTGGGATAGACCGGGATCCCTTGCTGCGAGAAATACTCCTGCCACGCTTTCAGATCCCTTGTCGCAATCGAGTCGGCTCGGTTGAGGGCCAAGAGGCGCGGCTTCTGCCCCAGCCACTTGTCCAGCTCGGGATGGCGGCTGGCCAGCGGGATGCGCGCGTCCACCACTTCAATTGCCACATCCACCAGCCGCAGTTGTTCCCGCAACTGGCCAAGGGCCTTAGCTACGTGGCCAGGATACCACTGGATGGGCGGAGAGCTCATGCTGCCAAAACCCTGGCAAACACCAAGGGCGGGATCTACTCTAGCTTGTCCAGCTCGTCTTTCCCACCTGCAGGGCAAGCAACGGCTGGGATCCCTTGCCAAGACAAGCTAGCGTTAAGGAGTGTAACGGCGGAGAAGGGACGATGGTCAAGCGCGTGCGGTTGGATCCCATTGCTCAGGTGTCAGAAGTGGCCACCAACAACAACTTGCTCTCGGTGCTGCTGCAGGAAGAGCTGAATGTGTTGAAAGAGTGCGGCGGGCGCGGTCTCTGCGCCACCTGCCATGTGTACGTGAAAGAAGGGATGGAGTCGCTCTCGCCCATGACCCGTCGGGAGCAGCGCACCCTAGAGGTGATCACTAGCCGCAAGCCCAATTCCCGGCTTGCCTGCCAGGCGCGGGTTCTGGGAGAAGGGGTGGTGGTGGAACTGCCGATAGGAATGTACGCCAATGCCCTCAAGGACATCGAGGTGCTCATTGGGCGGCGGGCCGAGCAGCCCATCTTGCACCCTATCACTGGTGCTGTGTTGGTGCAGGCAGGAAAGCTGATTACCCGTTCGGTGCTGGAGTCGGTGAAGAACCTCGATCTAGACATCCAAGAGGCTTTGGCCCGCAGCAGCCGAGATTTCTAGAGCTCTATGGAACCTGTATTTCTTGGGATCGACCTAGGCACGTCGGGAATGCGGGTGGTGGCCCTTTCAGAAGCGGGGGAGGTGGTGGGCAAAAGCGAGCGCTCCTGGGATCCCCCAGAAACCAACCCGGGTCGCTGGCTGCGCACCCTAAGAACCCTGTTGGGACACCTGAAGGGGCAACTGGGGGATCGCTACACCATTGTTGCCCTTAGTGCCTGCAGCACCTCGGGTACAGTGCTGCCGGTGGACGGTCGCGGCATGCCGCTGGATCAGGCCTGGCTGTATTCCGACCCGCGGGGCCAGGTTCAGGCCAAGCAGTTGGGGATCCCTGCCAGCTGGGGACTTAGCCGCTGGCTGTGGTGGGCAGAAGCCCATCCCGACCGCTACCGGGACAGCTACTTGGCCCATCCGGCGGACTTTCTCCTAAGCCAACTGGGAGGCCGCCGACGGGTAACTGACCACACCCACGCCTTGAAAAGTGGCTTTGACCTAGAAACCTACACCTGGCCGCGGGAGTGGCTATCTCGCCATGGCCTCGACCCCAAGCGTTTCCCTGAGGTGGTGGCGCCGGGAACGGTTTTGGGAACGGTGCGAGCTGAGTGGGAGCTGGGGCCAGAGGTGCTAATTGCCGCCGGGATCACCGATGGCTGCGCCGGGCAACTGGCTGCAGGAGCTACTCGCTTGGGTCAAGTCTCCACCAGCCTGGGCACCACTCTTATCTTCAAGGCCAACAGTGCTGATCCCATACAAACCCCTAGCATCTACTCCCATCTGCACCCCGACCGAAACGGCTGGTGGCCGGGGGCAGCTTCTTTTTGCGGAGGCGGGGTTTTGCCCCACTTCTTCCCTGGCGGCAACTTGGCTGCCTTGGATCAGCAGGCGGAGGCCCATCTGCCCACTGGCTTGGTCAGCTATCCGCTCTGCCGACCTGGCGAGCGTTTTCCCATCCTAGATAGCGAATTTGCCGGCTTCTTGCCCCAGGCGGAAGTAGGATCCCCTCGCTTTTACGCCGCTCTCTTGGAAGGGGTGGCGATGGTGGAGCGGCTGGGGCTGGAGACCTTGGCCGCCCATGGGATCCCCCTACTAGAAGGGAGCCCAATTTTTACCACCGGCGGGGGCTGCAAAAGTTCCCTCTGGCTCCGCCTGCGCGCCAGTATCCTTGCCCGTCCCTTGGCAGTGGTCAAACATCCCGACCCGGCTGTAGGAGCGGCCATCCTGGCAGCATCGGCCTATTGGTGCTGCTCAGTGCAGCAGGCTGCCGAGTGCTTGGTGCAGGTGGAACGTCTCATCCAGCCAGATCCAAACTGGGTCAAGGCCTATGCCGAGATCTACTCGGAATTTCGCAGCCGGTATTTCTCCCCCTGAGGGGGAACATTTTTACACACTCCCCGGGGATCTACCTCGGGGGGTTTCGTTTCCTATTTCCAGGAATCCCCCCGAAGGGAAGACCTCGGACATTAAGCGCGGCCCTCGCTTTGCTCAAGCCTTGTTTCCAGTTTCTGGGAGTCACCCCGGACGGGAGAACTTGCCAGTTTGAGATTAAGTGGCACGCTCCTGTCGCGTTTCCAAGTTTCTAGGGCTCCCCCAAAGGGGGAACTCGATTCCGAGGTGGGGCTACCACCTAGACGACGTGGATCATGTTTCCAATTTCTGGGAACCAACAGGACTCCACCCCCCTTAAAGCCAAGCAGGGCAAGGAATACAAGACCCATTTGTGAGGGGGTCGGTCGAAAAGAGCAGAAAGTAGCCTTGGAAAGGGGGGTAAGAGCCTGAACCTCGTGCTGCAAGGAATCGAGCGGGTGAACGAAAAAATAGGCTTTTCCGGGACTTTCAAAGGCGCTCGCAAAGCTGGCGATACTATGCTTGCCCTGAAGGATTACGCAGGCTTCTCCTCAAAGTTGCATCAGCCAAAAGCCAGCGAACGACTGAGCCCTGAAATCGCTTTGGATGGCGAGGAAATGGATCCCTTGCGCTTGGCGTTGGCGTTGGGCAAAGCCCTCGGCCTCTGCTCGCAGCTTTTCGTCTTTGAGTTGTGCAAAGAGATAGCAATCGTTGAGGCCAGCCTCGAACAGCAGCCATCCCTCCGCCACAGTCAAGTAGGCAGGCTCCATGCCGCTCATCCAGGCTGCTATAGGAAGAGCCCGCTGCGAGGCGATCACCAAGCCGGGAATGATTGTGTCGGGCGCAAAAGCCTCCCAGTTTACTGGAAACAGCTCGCCAAATTCGATTGGCCAGGTCTCGGCTTCCCGCAGATCCCTAGCCCGCAGCGTCACGAACGCCCAGCGCTCTCCCTGCAACTTGTCCGGCAGGGGGACGGGATCCGGCGGATCCGGCTCCACGGGGGGTTCAGGGCTGTAGGTGAACTGGGTTTCCTGGGGGTAAACCTGCTCTGCCCGTTCCCGCATCCAGGCCTTAAGGGCATAGACGCGACGGCTGGGGAGCATGGGGATCCCGACGGCGTTGCAGGCCCGTTGCAGAATGGAGCTCATGCGGGCTCGGAACACCCGGATGGCCGAGGGGGGCTGGGGAGCCGCTTCCAGATAGCTGCGCAACTGTTGGGCCACCCAGGTGCTATTGACCTCTTGGTTGCTGCAGTACTTGGCCTGGCGAAACTGGCCGCCGGGATCGCACACCAAGAGCTCCCAAACTCGCCGATCCTGGGCATCTCGCAGCGGGACGGCGTTGAAGTCCATCTGCCAGATGGGGCCGCGCACAGGGCCAGAACGAGGGGGTTGAGTAGCCAAGGCACTTCTCCCCTTTGCTACGCGCTGCTGGGAGAGGGGTTCGGAAGCTGTTGGTCTGCAGTATCCCCAACTACGGCCCATTCCCGCTCCCCAAAAATGGCGGAAGGGTAGCGGTAGTACTTAAACTCCAGCAGGTTGTAGAAGGGATCCTGCAAAAAGAACGTGCCGTGCTCCAGGGGGGTGCCGACGAAGCGCCAGCGTGGCTCCTGATAAAAAGGCAATCCCCGCACCTGGGCCCGGTCGGCCAGGCTCTGCCACTCTGCTTGGGTGGGAAAGATCAGGCCGAAGTGGCGAGGGTAGATGCCCCGCTGGGGCCTCAGCTCTTCCTGGGTGAGGTGAGCCACCAGTTGATGGCCATAGAGGTTCAGGATGACGGAAACAGGCGTTTCCCGACCAATCTGGCAACCCAAGCCCTCGCCGTAGTAGGTCTTGGTCAAGGCAATGTCGGCAACCGGAAAGGCAAGATGAAAGCGGATGGGTTCCATGGGCTCTCCTGGCAAGCAGCCTGCTCAAGTCGGGATCCCTGCTCTTTATAAGGTAGGCGATTTTGTGCTGAAGGGTGGGATCCCTTCCCCAGCCGACTGTACGCCTTTGCGCAAGAAGCCCAGCCAGGGCGATGTTATAACATTTGAGCTGGAGAGCCAACTCAGTGTGGTGAGAGACTGGGGAGCGCAAAGAGGCAATCTTGGCCATGACCAGCACCTGGACTGAGCAGCGCCGCCGCGAGGAGGAAGCGCGCCATTTTTTTTGGATGGTGGCGCTGTCCCTGCTGCTGCATGGGTTGGCGCTGTTGGGCTTGCTCTCCTGGAGTCGGTTTTGGCCGTTTCGCCAGCAAGAACAAAAAGCCATTGAGTTTATCTTGCTGGAGCCAGAAGATCTCGAGACGCCGGAAGAAGCAGAGCTGGTTTCAGAAGTGGATTCCCGCGATGGGGGCAAGCGGGTAGAGGCCCCTCCCTCCCAGGGCAGTCCACCCCAATCCCGCGCTGCTACCCGTCAGCAAGCCGCTCCGCCGCCTCCGCCTCAGCCCCAGCCGCCACGGCCGCAGCCGCCTGCCCCTGTACCGCCGCCTGCCCCAGCAGAAGTTGCCCTAGCCACTCCTAGACCTACCCCACCCCCTCCACAAACTCCAGTTCCAGCTCCTCCTCGGTCCAGGGCAACGCCAACTGCAGCGCCGCCTCCACCTACCGCAGCCCCCAAACCCACTCCCACTCAGACTCCGCCACCTGTGGCGGCCGCTCCTCCTGCTCCGCCCGCGCAGCCCAGAGAGCGGGCCTCGGATCTCAGCCAATTGCAACCCCTTGCGCCTGCTCCCCAGCCGCCGACAGAGGTTTCCCCTGCTGAGCGGTCCTCCGAGGCTTCTCAGTTGGGACCGCCCATCAGCGCTTCTGCGCCCAGCGATGGAGGCGGGATCCAGGGCGGAGGAGCCAGCGGCTTGGCCAACCCCACCCAGTCAGCTCCCAACTCCCCCAGTGTGGCGGCGCGGGCCAATGTGGATTGGGGCCCCTGGCTAGCAGCTTTGCAGCGCAAGGTGGAACAGAATTGGATCCCAGGCCAGACCGGCACTTCCCGCCGCACCGTAGTGATCTTCACGGTGGGTCGGGGTGGCGAGCTGCAGAGCATTCGCCTGGCCCGCACTTCCGGCAGCCAACAAACCGACGACGCGGCGCTGACGGCAATTCAGCGGGCGGCACCCTTTTTGCCCCTGCCTGAGGCCTATGAGGGCAACTCGGTGACGATCAACTTCACCTTCGACATCAACGTTTTGGGCCAGTTGACGGTGGACGGATCTGCCAACTAGACCCCTGAAGCGAGCTCCAAGAAAGGTACGAGGTTGGGTTTAAAGCTCCCTTCATGAGCCAAACGCCGCTGCAGCGCACCCCCCTGTTCCCCTTGCACCAAGCCTTGGGGGCGCGTTTTGTCTCCTTTGCCGGATGGGAAATGCCGCTGTACTACCAGGGTGTGGTGGCTGAGCATCGGGCGGTGCGGGAGCAGGCGGGGATATTCGACATCTCTCACATGGGCAAGTTCACCCTTTGGGGACCAGAGCTGGGATCCCACCTCAGCCGTCTCGTGCCCAGCGATCTCAGCACTGTGCGGGTGGGCTCTGCTCGCTACACGGTTTTGCTCAATCCCCTGGGGGGCATTGTGGACGACGTCATCTTCTACCGGCATCCACCGGAAGGAGAGCTGGAGCACTGGAGCCTGATCGTCAACGCGGCCACCTGCCAGAAAGACAGGGAATGGCTGCAGCAGCAAGGGATCCCTGGCCTAGAACTTCAAGATCGCACGGTGTCCCACGTGTTGCTGGCCGTCCAGGGGCCGGCGGCGGAAGAGGTTTTGCAGCCTTTTCTAGAGGGATCCTTGAAAGCTTTACGCCGATTTCAACATGGGCAGTTTATCCCTAAAGCTCCTCAAAGGGAGAGCTCCGCAGAAGCAAGTATCTTCGTGACCCGCACCGGCTACACCGGCGAAGATGGCTTTGAGCTCCTGCTCAGTCCCTCAGACGGCCGCTGGCTCTGGGAGCAACTGGTGCAGGCAGGAGTCCAGCCCTGTGGCCTGGGCTGCCGCGATACGCTGCGGTTGGAGGCTGGCTTTTGCCTCTACGGGCAAGACATAGATGAGAGCACCACTCCTCTCGAAGCCGACCTGGGCTGGCTGGTCAACAACCCGGCAGAGTACCTAGGCAAGGCGGCGCTAGAAAACCAGCGGGCCGAGGGGATCCCTCGTCGTCTGGTGGGATTTCGCATGCTGGATCGAGCCATTCCCCGCAGCGGCTATGCCATCTACGCTCCCAACTCCCCCCAGCCGATTGGCCGGGTAACCAGCGGCACCCACTCTCCCACCTTGGGCTATGGCATTGGCCTGGGGTACGTGGATTCGACTTGGGCCGAGGTGGGATCCCGGCTGGAGATTGAGATTCGGGGCCAGCGCCGGCTTGCCGAGGTGGTGAAAAAGCCCTTTTACCGGAGGCAGGCCCCGGCCTAGTTGGAGGGATTGAGCCGTTTGCCAGTCTTGGGGGTGGAGTATTCCTGCTGCAGCCGCCGCAATTTCCGCAGGGCCCGCCGCTCAATTTGCCGCACCCGCTCCCGCGACAGGCCAATGTGCTCCCCGATCTCGCGCAGCGTCATCCTCTTGGCTCCATCTAGGCCGTAGCGGGCTACGATGACCTGCTGCTCGCGTTCGCTCAGTTGCCTCACAAGGGCGCGGACTTCCTCCCAACGGGCAATCCGAGTGAGATGCTCGACTGGGTCGTTGTCTTCGTCGGGGATAAAGTGCTGCAGCTCCGTGCCGTCCTCATCGCCCACACTCACGTTGAGGGAACAGATCTCGGCCATGTGGCGGGTGATCAGCTCGCGGTAGTTGTCGCCAATATCCAGCGAATCGAAAACTTCTTCGGCTGCAGGTCGGGATCCCTTCTGAGCGGATAGCTCGCGGTAGCGCCGCTTCACCTGGGAGACCTTCTCGTACATGTGGGCAGGCAGACGAATGAGGCGCCCTTTGTTTTGGATGCCGCGGTTTACGCTCTGCCGGATCCACCAGGTAGCGTAGGTGGAGAACTTGTACCCTCGCGTGGGATCAAACTTTTCCACGGCGCGGGTGAGGCCGATGGTGCCCTCTTGGATGAGATCCAAAAACGGCAAGCCGCGGTTGCGGTAGCGCTTAGCAATCGATACCACTAGGCGTAGGTTGCACTCCACCATGCGCCTTTTGGCCGCTTCCCCCTCCTGTAGGATCCGCTGCAGCTCTTCCACGGGGATCCCCACCCGTCGGCTCCAGTCCTCGAGCGACTCATCCTGCCGCCGCTGTTCCAGGAGGGCCATCATCCGCTGTACCTGGTAGGCCAGGCGAAGCTCCTCTTCAGGGCTGAGCAACGAGTAGCGACCAATGATTTTCAAGAAACGGCCTACTGCATCTTGCAGGTCAAGACTTTCCGACATATCCAACCCCACACCCTAAACTACGCCCTGTCCGGGCTTTCGCCTCTCCTGTTGCTTTAGGCCTTTCCCCTAGCAGGAGAAGTTGACCGCTCTGCAAGCAGCATCTCCTTCATACCAGAAGAGCAGACTTTCTGTAAAGGTTTTGGCACTTCAAAAATTTGAACTTCTGGTAAACGCCTAGTTCAGAAAACTTACTGAGCCTGTCTCGCCTGGCTCTACCTAAAGTGTTTTCAAACTGACCTTTTGGATGTACAACTCTACCAGTAGATGTTGCGAAAGATAAACCAACTTCCCTAGTCAAGAGAAAAGCTCATAGAAATAAATGGGTAAAAAATAGCTTACATTGGATACTTCTTGAGGGCCATATTCCTTCGGGCTAAGACAAAAAGTCCAGAAAAATGCTTGAGGATATCTGTGTGGGCACGGACATTTGATTGCAGCGATCCGGCACCTGCTTCCGACAGCAGCTAGCCTTAGGGGCTTGCTCAGCAAAATCCTGAAAAAGGCCAGCAGCTACCTCGAGCTTTCAAGTAGCCCCAACCTGAAACCAGCCAAAGCTGGCTCCAGGAAAAGCCATGACTGGGCTATCCCAAGTCTAGAGTATAGCGAGGATTCAGGCACTATATATGGGGTCAGCCCTCGGAGCTGAGCTCCTGCTGTAGCTTATTGCCTGAGTAGGGGCTGCGCAGCCCAGGTGGGAAAAGTCGCAGTCCTTGGGGCCGCACCTGCCGCTCCGCCAACGGAATGGGTGTCAGCCGCGGCAAAGGGGTAGCCTCTGGCTGAGATCTGGGCGTTGGTGTTGGGGTCGGTGTGGGCCTGGGCGTTGGCTTAGCCGTGGTCTCTGCTGGAGACGGAGGGGTAGGCTCGGCCAGAATCGCTTCTGGCGTCGGACGACGGCGCGGCGCGGGCGTAGGTGGCGACTCTGGTGTAGGTGTGGGTGCCAGCGGTGGAGTTGGGGTCAGCGTAGGGGTAGGGGTGGGTGTCGAAGTAGGAGTGGGAGTGGGCGTCGGAGTCGAAGTGGGAGTGGGTGTTGGACTTAGAGTGGGGGTGGGTGTTGGAGTCGGGGTGGGCGTGGGTGTCGGAGTAGGGGTAGGCGTCGGAGTCGGGGTAGGCTGGGGCTGTACGATAGCCAGGGCCTCTTCCGCTTTCAGCTCTCCTCGGATCAGCTTGGAGAGGGTATCTTGGCCCCCGGGGGTGTAGGTGATCTCGCGGGCGGCGCTGTTCAACACATTGCGGATGGGATCCCCTTTGCTGTCAACCAGCTCCACTACCATCACGTTGCGGCCAGGCTTCCAGCCCTTCAGGTAAAAAGACTCCCAGCGATCCAGCAGGCCAGACTGACCGTTGAGAGTGTAGCGGATGCGCCAGTCACGGGGTAGGTCAGCCAGCAAGCTCTCCCGCACGGGGGCATTGGCGAGCCAAAAATCGACCAGGATTGGCTCAGCTCCGTAGCTGCCGCTGGGAGAGCTGTAGGTGAGAAGAGGCAACTGCGGCTGCGGCACGTATTCTGGCGTGGGAGCTAGCACATGGAAGCTGACTTGAGCGTAGGCTTCGGAGTTTTTAAAGCTCTCGTGCCAGGGCTTGACAGCAAACACCCGCAGCGTATGGGATCCCGGTTCCAAATCCTCAAAAACAAGAGGGGCATCAGCGTCGTAGTGAGAAATGTAAGGCTGGTTGTCCAGAACCACATGCAAATGGGGACCAAGACCCAGTTGCGGATCCTTAAAAATCGGGTACCCTCGTACTGCAAAGCGAACCGTGACCTGGCGCTCTGGCAAGATCTCGCCAGGTTGTGGGCTGAGGATCTGCACCTGCGGGCGATAGTGCTGCAAGTAGGCATCCAGCTTGGCAATTTCTGTTGGCGTTGGCACCCGCTCGAGCTGAGGTGGCTGGTGCTCCTGGGGTTGCTTGGGCACAGATCCCGCACAGCCAACCAGCACCAAAGCTGCCAACAGCACCATCCACCATCTCAATCCCCATGCCTTCAAGCTGGCACTTCCCGCGTGTTCTTGCATGAGCCTCCCATTCCAACACTTGCCAAGCCGCAGACAAGCCATCCTCACATTACCAGGATGTGTCCTTTGGGGAGGATCCCTTCCCCGCCCTAGAATGGGATCGGCAGGCTTGGTCCTGTCCGGAAAAGCTTTGGGGTCATCTATGAGTTGCTTGGCAGCGACGATAGCGCTCGCGGGCTTGGATCTCACTCAGTGGCAAGCTCTCCTCAACACCCTGGCCTTTGCCATTTGTCTGGGGGCCATGCTCTTTTACTGGGGTGGGGCAGCTTTTCCCCAAGTGCCCCTTTTGGCCGAACTGGGCTTGGCAGGAATGGTGGGGGCCAACTTGACAATAGCTGCTCTGTTGACGGCCCGCTGGATCGATGCCGGCTACTTCCCTTTGAGCAATTTGTACGAGTCTTTGTTTTTCTTGGCCTGGGGGATCACTGCCTTGCACCTAGTGGCTCTCCAGTGGACTCGCCGCCGCTGGGTGGGAGTGATGACTGCCCCATTAGCGACAGGCATTGTTGCCTTTGCCGCCTTGGCCTTGCCGGAGGATATGCAGGCAGCCCAGCCGCTGGTGCCAGCTCTGCAGTCCAACTGGCTGATGATGCATGTCAGCGTCATGCTGTTGGCCTACGCAGCCCTCTTGGTGGGCTCCCTGTTGGCCATGGCCTTTCTCATCCTCACCCGTGGCCAGGAGGTACAGCTCAAGGGCAACTCCCTTGGCCTGCAATTTCGCCCGTCCCAAGCTGCAGTCCAGCCGGAGCTGATAGCCCGTGCCAGGACTGAACTTCCTCCCCAGCCGACTCCAGAAGGGATCCCTCGGCAACAACTGAGCCTGGCCGAGATCTTAGACAACACCAGCTACCGCTTCATCGGGCTGGGCTTTCCGCTGCTTACCATTGGCATTATTGCCGGGGCCGTCTGGGCCAACGAGGCCTGGGGTACCTACTGGAGCTGGGATCCCAAGGAAACCTGGGCCTTGATTACCTGGTTGGTTTTTGCTGCCTATCTACACGCCCGCATCACCAAGGGCTGGCAGGGCAGGCGTCCTGCGCTTCTAGCCAGCTTGGGTTTTGGGGTGGTTTGGGTTTGTTACCTGGGAGTGAACTTTTTGGGCAAAGGCTTACACAGCTACGGCTGGTTCTTTTAGGTCCGTCGCCCCATTGACTCTGGTGCTGGCAAGTCGTCGTGGATACCTTTGATTTGAGGAAAACGGCATGCGTCTGTTTAACTACCTAATCTTTTTCTCGGCCCTCCTGGGTGTGGCCCTCTTTGCCATGCAAAACGCCAATCCGGTAACGATTACCTTTGCCCCTGGCGTCAGCATCGAGAGCCCGCTAGTGATTGAGCTTTTGGCTTCTGCTGGGATTGGCGCTGCCTTGGCCTGGATCTATGGCCTCTGGATGCGGCTGCAATTTAGCCTCGAAGCCCGCGAGAAAAATCGGCAACTGCAAGAGAAGGAAGTGGCCATCAGCGAGCTGAAGGAAATGGTGGTGGAGCTGGAGGCCAAAGTTAAGCAACTGCCCCCCAGCAAACGAGCTGAGCCGCAGGAAGACCTCCAAGAGGTTAAGGAAGTGACCACCGAGGGATCCCCTGCCTAGGTTTTCCATTGGTCTTTGCGGTACAATTGAGCCTCTATTTGCCTTTGCACTAGCACCTATGCAGGTTACTCAAGAAAAGCGCCCTGGTAGCCGGCTTGGCTTCAAGATCGTGGTGGAAGCTGACCGGGTTAAGCGCTCTTACGAAAAAACCCTGCGCCAACTGGAGCGGAACATCCAGATCCCGGGGTTTCGCAAGGGCAAGGCCCCTCGCAACCTGGTAGTGCGCCAGGTGGGCCGCGAGAGGGTTATTGCCAGTGCTATCGACGACCTAATCCAGGAGGCTATCCAGGAAGTTCTCCAGGAGGCTCAAGTCACCCCCATCGGCCAGTTTGAGCTGGATGAAGAGGTGAAGCAGCTTCTGGAGCGCTTTAACCCAGAAGCCGAGTTCAGCTTCTCAGGGTATGTGGAAGTGTACCCTGAGGCTCGCGTTGGCCAGTACAAAGGGCTGACGGTTACGGCAACCCGGGTTGACGTCAAGCCTGAGGAAGTCGACCGCCTCATCGAAAAGCTGCGAGATCAGCGGGCTACCCTCTTGCCTGTGGAGGATCGGCCTGCCCAGTTGGGGGACGTGGTGGTGCTGGATTTCCAAGCCCGCGACGCCGAGGGCAATCCCCTCAAGGAGCTTGCCGCCCAAGACTTGCAACTGGAGCTGAAAGAGGAAAACTTCATTCCCGGCTTTGTAGCAGGCGTTGTGGGCATGCAGCTCGACGAGACTAAGGAGATCACTGCCACCCTGCCCGAGGATTACTTTAGAAAAGAGCTGGCTGGGAAAACGGTTACCTTTACCGTCTGCCTCAAGGAGATCAAAACCAAAGAGCTGCCGGAGCTAGACGATGCCTTTGTCCAGGAAGTCAGCAACTTCCAGACGGTGGCGGAGCTGCGGGAACACCTGCAAAAGCGCCTTGAGCAAGATGCCCTAAGACAATCCGAAGAAAACCTTGAAACGGCCATCCTCAACGCCATTTTGGCAACCACCGAGGTGGATCTGCCTGATAGCCTTGTTGAGCAAGAGATAACGCAGCTGCTAGCTCAAGACCTGCAGTCGCTGCAGCAGCAAGCAAGGGTTGCCCCGGGAGAAATCCGCAAGCTCCTGGCTCAACTGCCACCTGAGACTCTCAACCAATTGAGGGAGCGCCACCGAGCTGAGGCCATCGACCGGCTGCGCCGCGCCTTTGCTCTCAGCGCCATCGTCCGGCAGGAGCAAATTGCCGTCGGCCCCACTGAATTGGAAGTGGAAATGGAAGCGGTGATGAAAGCCTACGCTCAGCAGGGCCACAAGCTGGATCGGGAGCGGACACGCCAGGTCATTTACGAAAATTTGCTTACTCGTAAGGTGATGGCCTGGTTGAAGTCTCAAACCACGGTCAACTGGGTCGATAGCGAGGGCAATCCCACCGAGGCACCCCCCCTTCCCGTCGGGGCTAAAGGCGAAGACTTCGAAGAAAAGGCTGGGTCGGTACTGGCAGCAGCAAGCCTTGAGGCTTCTACAGCCCCAGCTGAGGCTGTGGCAGAACCCCCTTCAGGAGTAGCCACAGAAACCGCCACAGTTGCCGCTCCAGAGTCGGAACCAGCCTCTGCCTCTGGGGAGAGCTTAGATCGAGAAGCCGAATCGGCCGTCCAGGACAAGCCCAAGTCGGGTAGAAAGAGCAAAAAGGTCAAGTAAAAGCGGTCAAGCTACAGGAGGCCGCGCCGCATCTGATCCCAGAGGCGGAGGTAGGACTCGGCTTCGGCCAGGCTCAAGGGCCGCCAGATCTCGGCCCGTTCCCAGGTGGAGGGGTGGAAGTCGGGCCGGCGGCGCAGCCGCAGGGAAAGTTGGTTCAAGTCCAGCGGTAACACTGAAGGGATCCCGCTTAAATTGACGAGGCGAGGGGCAAACTCGGGATTTAAGACAAAGTCAATCCAGTTGACCAGCAGGGATGGCAGCTCCGCCTGCAGCTCTTCAGGGAGAGGCTGGGCAGCCCGAGGCCGCACCCAGACATCCCACCAGACAGCAGATCCCGAGGCCGGGATCACCACCTCCAACTCGGGGTAGTTGGCCTGGGTGGCGTAGAGATCTTGCGACCAGCCCACAGCTACCCAGCTATCGGCCAGGCGCAACATGGGCAAATAGTCAGCGGAGGTATAGGCCAAAACTTGACGGTGCAGGGATCCCAGCTCCCGTCGCAACTCGGTTTCTTCCGGATCGAGGGGATCGTTGTAGGAGCGGCCCATCTTTTTTAGGGTCAGCCCAATCACCTCGCGTGGGTGATCCGGCAGCGTGATCTTGCCAGCCAACTCAGGCCGCCACAGGTCGGCCCAGTCCTGGAGGGGTTTGCTGACCCGGTCCCGGCGGTAGGCAATGGCCGTCACCCCCCAGCGCCAGGGCACACCCCAGATCTGCCCCTCCCGCAGGGCTGCTGCTTGCCAACGGGGATGCAACTGCTGCCAGCGTTCTCCCAGGAGACTGCGCGGCAAGGGATCCAGCCAGCCGGCAGCCAGAGCCCAATCCAAAGCGTCGGCCCCCAGCAGGCTGAGAGCTGGCACCGGCAGTCGTTGGCTAAAAGGCCCCCAGGAGGGCTGGGGTGGCTGAAGGCTTTGGCGCAGGTAAGCCAACAACTGGCTTCGCTCATCCACCAGCTGCAACCGAAAGCGGGCCCGAGTGCGACGGCGAAACTCGCTGACTAAGCTCTGAGGGATCCCCGGCTTGAGGGCGAGGATGAGGGGCAAATGGGCACTGGGCCCGCCACAGCCGGCCACCGCTAGCCCGGCTAGGAGGAGGAATTCACGTCGGCTTAGCTGTCTTTTGCCCACGCCAGTACCGCTCCACCAGAATCAAGGCCACCAGATCATCGTAGGCCCTGTCCGGCAGTCGCAGCCCTTTGGGCAGTAGGTGCTGCCACCACCGCGGCCGGTAAACCTCCCAGTAGCGCCGCCGGGCTTCTTCCGAGCTGTGGCGTTCGTCCACCAGGACAATCTGGTGCGGCGGAAGAAGCAGCTCCAGTTGAGACTTCCACTGCCGCGCCGTCGTCTGATCCCCCAGGATGAGCCGCTCTGCTCCAAACTGCTGCCAGAGAGCCCCCAACCTGGGCAGGGCCTCTTGGGCAGGAACCACCTCCCGGTGCAAAACTTGCCAGGCTGGCTGGGTTTGCACAACCGCAAGGCCGCACTTGTCCCGCCCTGGATCAAAACCCACTAATACCCGCTCCATCTTCTTGACCCTCACCCCTCCCTGCGCCCTCTTAGCTGAGCGGGAGCAGGGCCGTGTTGGCTGGAGGCTTGCGCCATGAGAAAACTCACCCGCAGCGGCCCTGCCGTGTAGATGTCGGCATCAGCCACCAGCTTCACATCCAGAGGGGTGGTGCTTTGGCGCAGCTGCTGCACCACTTCCAAAAACTTGACCTGGGAGAACTCTCCAACAGTGCCAGTGATGGGATCTGCAAGGAGACCTTTTTCTTGGGAGCGCTGGTTGGCCTCGTTTAGCAGCTCCAGCAGCCGCTGCTGGATTTCACTTTCGCTGAGGCCCGGCTGGATCACTCCTTGGGCCAGCACCGACCCCTTGGCGAAGAGGCGCTGGTTGGGGTAAATCTGAACCACCACAGGCACAGGCTCACCCTTGAGCCGGTTGGTGAGAGAGAGGATGCGCACCGCCCAGCTGCCGGCTTCTTGTAGCTTTTTCAAAGCTCGATCCGCATCCTCGCGGCGGATGAGGATGGCGTTTTCTAGAGGAGGTATAGGCTGGGATCCCAGCGCCAGCGCCCGCTGTTCTGCCTGCGCCAACAGTTGCTCAAACTGCTGCCGGACTGTCTCTGGCTTTGCCCCGGCAGGGGTCTGAACTACCCCTGTAGCTAAGACTTCGCCTGCCAAGATGGCAAGCTCGCCCCGCCGCAGCCGCACTGCCAACTGGCTGAGCTGGGCAATTTCCCCCTCGAGCTGGTTTTTCTGGGTCTCCAGTTGGTTTAGGGCTGCCTGCGCCGCCTCCAGGGAGCGCTCCAGTTGATCCCGATCCAACTGCAAGGTCTGCTTTTGGGACTTTAGGGTGGCGATGGTTTGCTGCGCCGATTCCACCTCCCTCTTGACCGCCGCCAGCTCTACTTGGGCCTGCTCCAGCTTAGGCTGCACCTGGGCCAGCTGCTCTTGGGTTGCCGCCAGCTTGGCTTCGGCCTCCTGCCGGGCCTGCAGGGCTGCGGCCAGTTGATCCTGAACTTCACTCAGGCGGGTTTGGGCTGCCGACTGCTGGCTGCGAAATCGATCCAGATCTAGCCGCAGGCGATCCCGCTCGGCCCTGAGGGCAGCATTCTCGGTCTCCAGCCAAGCTTTTTGGCGATTGAGGGCCTGCAGCTCTTGCCTAGCCCGAGCAATTTGGTTGGTGTAGCTAAAAAGGGCTTCTGACAGCGAGCGGTTTAGAAGCAGCAGCGTGCCTAGGGTCAGGGCTGAGATGCTCACCCCCGTAATCACGGCTACCAAAATGGCTGTGTGGCGAGGGCGGAGGTTAAACCAGGTTAGGCGCTTTTTGCCAATGCGATACCCCACCCGATCCCCAACCACGGCAATCAGGCCACTGACAAACAGCATGTAGAGGATCAGCAGTACGCCCTGCATATCCCCGGATCCCTGCCACGGAAATCTTAGCAAGGCCACCCAGAGGACTTGAGAAATTTTTGGCGCTATTTAGCAAGCGTTTTAAGCGTAGAGGAGCCGCTCCACAGCTGCCACAATATCTTCTGGCTGCACGATGGTGGCTGCTTCCAAGGTGCCGTTGTAAGGAGTGGGAATGTCTTGGGAAGCCAGGCGCACCACTGGCGCATCCAGCTCGTCGAAGAGTTCTTCCATGATACGCGCAGTCAGCTCTGCCCCAATGCCGCCAGTTTTTACATCTTCCTCCACAATGACCACTCGGTGCGTTTTGCGCACCGAAGCTGCAATGGTCTCCATATCCAGCGGCTTGAGGGAGATCAAATCAATCACCTCAGGATCAATCTCCTGCGCTACCAGGGTATCCACAGCCTTGAGCACGTGGTAGCGCATACGGGAGTAGGTGAGGAGGGTAACGTCGGATCCAGAGCGGACAACTTCCGCCTTATTCAAGGGCAAAAGGTACTCCTCCTCTGGCACCTCTCCCTTCACGTTGTAGAGAAGAACATGTTCGAAGAAGAGGACGGGGTTGTCGTCGCGGATGGCCGACTTGAGCAGACCTTTGGCGTTGTAGGGAGTGGAACAGGCAACGATCTTCAGCCCCGGCACTGCTTGAAAGTAGGCCTCCAGCCGCTGCGAGTGCTCGGCCCCCAACTGCCGGCCCACGCCGCCAGGTCCGCGGATGACAATCGGGACCTTGAAGTTGCCGCCAGACATGTAGCGCAGCATGCCGGCATTGTTGGCAATCTGGTTAAAAGCCAGCAGCAGAAAACCCATGTTCATCCCTTCCACCACCGGGCGCAAGCCGGTTATCGCTGCCCCAATGGCAAGGCCGGTGAAGCTGTTTTCGCAAATGGGGGTGTCCAGGAGGCGCATCTCCCCGTACTTGCGGTAGAGGTCTTTGGTCACTTTGTAGGAGCCGCCGTAGTGGCCTACATCTTCTCCCAAAACAAACACGTTGGGATCCCGGGCCATTTCTTCGTCAAGGGCGGCACGCAAGGCGCTGTAGAGGAAAGTCTCCGGCATAGGGGCAACTGCTGCTCACTAGTCTCTACATTAAACCACCCCTTTGCCGCTGGGAGAGAACTCCGTCTATGCACCCAAACGGCAGCAACCCTTTTGCAAGCGCCCCTTGCGACTAGCTGGGGGCAAAGTGGCCTTGCCTTCCTTGTCCTGCTGGGCTTTGCGGAGGGATCCTTGGAAATTTACTTCATAAGCCAGTCCTCCAAAATCTGCTGGTAAAGTTCGGGATCCAGGCGGGGTGCGTCGTAAAGCCCTGCTTCGAGCCTTTGTCTTTGAGCCTCAAAGAGAATCACGGCTGCTGCCACCGAGACATTTAGGCTCTGCACCATGCCCAGCATGGGGATGTGGATGAGCGCGTCAGCCAGGGCCAAGGCCTGCTCAGAAACCCCCCACTTCTCCGCTCCCAAGACAATGGCGGTGGGCTTGGTGTAGTCCACCTGTCGGTAGCTGCGGGCCCCCTCCTTCAAGGCAGTGGCATAGATTTGGAAGCCTTTTTCCCGAAGGTGCTGGAAGGCCTCTTCCGTGGTGGGGTGAACCTTGAGGTAGACCCACTTGTGGCTGCCGCTGCTGGTCTCGTTGAAAGTGGGCACACCCTCCGTGGGGTTCACGGCGTGAACTCTGAGCACCCCCACAGCATCGCAGGTGCGCAGGATGGCGGAAAGATTGTGGGGTTTGTGGACGTTCTCTAGAAGCACCGTGAGATCCGGCTGCCTCCGCCTTAGAACCTCCTCCAAGCGCCTTCGCCTCTCTGGAGTGCGCTCCTTCATGGGTGCCTCCCGGAGAAACCTTCGCTTTAGCCGCTAAATCGGACTAGCACCTACCCCAGCTCTACCGCCTGTAAGATGGCTCTTGGTCAGGGTTCCCAGGGATCGGAAAATTGCTGGCCCGCCTTGAAGTTTGCTGCTATCAGCAACCTTTCCGGCAGCCCCTGCGCACCCGCTACGGTCTCTGGTCTACCCGCGAAGGGATCCTAATCCGCCTGACAGACCTGGAGACAGGGCAGCAGGGCTACGGGGAGGTAGCCCCCATTCCTTGGCTGGGCAGTGAGACCCTCGAGGAGGCCCTGGCCTTTTGTCGGCAGTTGCCGGCTGAGCTCTCGGAGGCGCAGATCAAGGAGATCCCGGCAGCGCTGCCTGCTACCCGCTTTGGGCTGGAATGCGCCTGGCTGGCCTGTCGGGATCCTGGCTGGCTAGATAGGGATCTCTCCGGTCTTTCCTTTTGTGGGCTTTTGGGGAAGGATACCCCCTCCGGCTCCTACCCAGTTTACAAGGGCAAGGTGGGAATGGATCCCTTCGCAGCGGAGCGGAAGAAGCTAGAAAGCTGGCTGGAGCGGTTGCCTGCGGGATCCCGGCTGCGGCTAGATGCCAACGGCGGCTTGACTTTAGCAGAGGCGCGGCAGTGGCTGGATCTCTGCGACCGGATCAATCGAGAGTGGCCGGGCAAGATCGAGTTCTTCGAGCAGCCTTTGCCGCCAGAGCAGTACGCTGACTTAATCCAACTTAGCCGCGAGTTTCAAACCCCCATTGCCCTGGATGAGTCGGTGGTCGGCCTGGAGCAGTTGCAAGCTGTCCATCGCTCGGGCTGGCAAGGGATCCTGGTGGTCAAACCCTCTTTGATGGGATCGGGTCTTGCCCTTAGAGACTACCTCAGCCAACACCCGGGCTTGGATCTGGTGTTCTCCTCAGCCCTAGAAACCCCTATCGGCGCTTGGCATGGGCTAGCTTGGGCGGGATCCCTGCAAGCAAAAACCGCCTGCCCCAGGGCCGTGGGATGGGGGGTGGGGGAGCTTTTCCAGGAGGGGGATCCCCTGGACCTGCTCAAGCTCTCGCCCCACGAGCGGGCCGCTTGGATGCAAGCGGTGTGGGAGCGCCACAGCCAGCCCTAGACTGCGGCGGCTTGCTTGGCGTGTTCCTGCCGTAGGTAGGCCTGGATGAAGTGCATCAGCTCCTCCGGCTCGCCGTTCATAAACGCCTCGACGTTGGTGGTTTCGGCGTTGGTGCGGTGGTCTTTGATTAACTTGTAGGGATCGAAGGTGTAGGTGCGAATCCGACCCCCAAAGCCCTGGGTCACGATCTCGCCGCGGATCTCAGCCAACTTTTGCCGGCGCTTTTCCTCCTCGATTTCGAGGAGCTTTGCCTTGAGGATCTGGATGGCCCGCTCCTTGTTTTGCAGTTGGGAACGCTCCTCGCTGCAGCGCACGGCAATGCCGGTGGGCTTGTGGATAACCCGCACCGCCGTTTCCACCTTGTTGACGTTTTGGCCTCCTGCCCCTCCCGAACGGCAGGTCTCGAACTCCAGATCCTCCATCCGCAGCTCAAACTCGTTCTCTTCCTCGAGGATGGGCATGACCTCAACGCCGGCAAAGCTAGTCTGGCGCTTGCCGTTGGCGTTGAAGGGGCTGATGCGCTCCATGCGGTGGTTGCCCTTCTCCGCGGAAAGATACCCGTAGGCATAGGGCCCCTCAATCAACAGCGTGGCTGACTTGATGCCCGCCTCTGCCCCTTCCGAGTAGTCCGAAAGGGTAACCTTGTAGCCCTGGTTCTCTGCCCAGCGGGTGTACATCCTCAGCAGCATCGCCGCCCAGTCCTGGGCATCGGTTCCTCCAGCTCCAGCAGTGATGGTGAGGATGGCGCCGTTTTTGTCGTAGGGCCCTGAAAGCAGTTGCTGCAGCTCCCATTGGCTCAACTCTCGCTCCACCGCTGCTAGAGATCCCGCTGTCTCGGCCAAGAGCTCCGAATCGGCTTCTTCTTGCAGGAGCTCCAGGGCAGTGGCAACCTCTTCCAGGCGGGCTTTCCAGCGGTGGACCTGCTCCCAGGAGGCCTTGAGGCTGTTGAGCTGCTTTAGGTGGCGACGAGCTGCCTCTACATCGTTCCAAAATTGCGGCTGGGAGGCTTCCTGCTCCAGAATGGCGATCTGCTGTTCCAGGCAAGGCAGGTCAAAGGTAGTCCTGAGCAGTGCTCAGGCGCGCCGTGAGCGATTCTAAGCTGCGTTTCAGCTCGGCCAGTTCCATAGGCTTACGAACACTGTCTCATACTTTTGGACCCCGTCCAGAATCTCATCTTAACTTCCCGACCTCCAGAAGGAGGTAGCTATCTATCGTATTCAGACTAAATCCGAGCTTGCTCCAACAAAGCTTGCAACTCCTCCAGGGCCACCTGGGCCGACTGGGCTTGCTGGTAGAGGGATTGCACCACCTCGGCGCTGGCCTGGGCCGATTGCAGGGTGGCTTGGCTTTGGCGTTGGATGCGATCTGCCAGGCCGCGGATGCGGTTGCTGGCCTCGGTAGTGCGCCCCGCCAACTTGCGGATCTCCTGGGCAATGGCGCCAAAACCCCCGCCCCCACCGCTGCGGTTGGCCTCTACAGCCGCGTTAAAGGAGAGCAGACGAATGTAGCCCGCCACCTCTACGATCACGTCGACGATGGTGTTGATTTCTTTGAGCTCGCGGGATAGCTCCTGGTTGCTGTCGGCAATTTCCTGAAATAGGCGGCGCACCGCCTCTACCCCAGCAAAGGTGGCGGCAAAGGTGGATTTGCCCTTCTCCGAGAGCACCGAGCTGATCTCGATGATGCGAGCGTTGAGGCGGGCCAGTTCTTCCGAGCGCTGCTGGGCCTGGCGTCGCTCCCGCTCCAAAGCAATGTTCTGGCTGAGGATCTCGGCTTTCTGCCGCTCCAGATCGCGGGCATACTGGAGGCTGCGGTTTTTCTCCTGCTCCAGCTCGGCCAGGATCCGTTTCATCTCCTCCTGCTGTTCTTCGAGCTTCCGCTGGGTGGCTAGATGTACCTGGGACTGAGCCACCAACAACACCGGCACATCCAAAAGGCGATAGTCTTGGGGGCCGACTTCTACCACCACCGGGTCGTAGATAGTCTCCTGGGGCCGCCGGAAAGCCTGGCTGGCCGCCTCAATGACATCGCAGTCGCCGGGCAAAAGGAGAAAACCCTGGCCCTGGAACTCTGCTAGGGAGCTGATGGGCCGCTTCAAAAACACCTCCAGGCCATAGGGTTTGCTCAGCATCCACTCCAAAATGGCACGCCGAGTCAGCATCCCCCGCACCTGCGACTGCTCGTCCAACACGACTACCCCTGAAAGGGTGGGGTCGTCTTCCAGGCGGCGCACCACGTTCTCGCAGGGGGTGGACTCACTTACCTGAAAATCCACTAGCGCCAGATCGCGCAGTTTGGTGTGGATCGATAGGGTGGGAGTGGGCGGATTCGTCAGGGTAGTCATCCTAGGGATCCTCAGCACAGGCTCGGTAGAGACAAGTGGTCAATAGTGTGCTATGTATAGAGGAAAACAGGGACCTACCTCTCCTCGGCTTTTCAAAGGCCCAGCAAAAGGAGGGTCTAGTTACCTTTAGTTTGACTTGGGATCTGGTTTCCTGACTACAGCTCTGTCCCGGGTTATACGGGAGGAGACTCTTTTTTGTGGTTTTTACGGACGGGCAAGGAAGCTGTCCTGACCCCAGGGGCTGGAGCGATCTGAACTTAGCGAGGTTCTTGGTAGCGGTGGTAGACCTCAAGGATTTCGCTGCGACCACGGTTGAAAGCTGCCACCACTTGGGGATCGAAGTGGCTACCGCTTTGGCTTTCCACGAAGCGAAAGATATCTGACAGATCCCAAGCTTCTTTGTAGGGGCGGCGGCTAGCTAAAGCGTCGAACACGTCGGCCAAGGCCACAATCCGCCCTTCTAGCGGGATCTCTTCTCCCTTAAGGCCCCGCGGGTAGCCGCTGCCGTCGAACTTCTCGTGGTGGGTGAGGGCAATGATGGCGCTTTTTTTCATCAGCTCCGAGTCCGATTTACTGAGGATCTCGTAGCCAATCTCGGGGTGGCGGTTCATAATTAGACGCTCTTCGGGGGTGAGGGGGCCTGGCTTCCGCAAGATGGCATCCGGGATCCCGATTTTGCCCACATCGTGCAGGGGGCTGGCATAGAAGATCAGCTCTTGTTCATGGCTGGAGAGGCCCAACTGTTTGGCAATGATGCGGGAGTAGTGGCTCATCCGCTTGAGGTGAAAAGAGGTGTCCTGATCCCGGTATTCGGCAGCCTGAGCTAGACAGAAAATCGTTTCCAGGTGAGCGGCTTTCAGCTCTTCCCGCAAGCGCACATTTTGGTAGGCAACCGCCGCCTGGGAAGCCAGGGCTTCTGCCACCCGGACTTCCAGCTCAGAAAACGGCTGGCTCCAGTCAGCCACCTGGTTGGGCGCTAGGTTGGCAGGGCAATCCGGCCTGAGACGGTTCAAGAGTTGCAGGGCGCCAAGGATATTTCCTGAGGGATCCCGCATCGGCACCGTGAGCAAAGAGCGGGTGCGGTAGCCGGTCTGCTGATCGACTTGGGAGTTGAAGGCATAGGGCAAGCCCGCTGGCAAGCGATAGACGTCCGGCAGATTCAAGCTCTCCCCCGTGAGCACCACATAGCCCACAATGCTGGAAGGAGCAAGGGGCAGGCGCAGATCCTGCAGCTCCTCGTTGCGGTTGACCACGAAAAAGCGCAACTCTTCTCCCTCCCGGATGAACAGGCTAGCGCCATCACAGCAGGTTAGCTCGCGGGCTTGGGCGACAATCAGTTCCAGCAGGCGCCTTAAATCCGTTTCCGAAGAAAGGGCGATCCCCACTTGGATCAGCCGCTGACTCAGGCGCAAGGCAGCAGCAGCCTCAAATTCGGCTTCGCCAGGAGAGAGATCGAAGGCGAAAGGCCCATGGGACATAACCTGATCCTCCGGTGGGTTACGAGTGTTCTCAGGGAAGCGGGGTTAGAGCTCTGGCAGGGATCCTGCCGCTGCTCCAAGTTGGGAGGCTGGGGGTCGCCAATCCAAAGTAACTCTGCTACCCTACTTTACCTGTGGAAGCCAGAGACGCTGTGACCCAGGTCAAGACCCAGCAGCTAGATGAGGTTGCCCTCCAGCTCATCGTTGGCCTAGGCAATCCTGGCCCGCAGTATGCCAACACCCGCCACAACTGCGGCTTTATGGTAGTGGATCGGTTGGCAGAGCGCTGGGGGATCCCATTAGCTCTGGAAAAGCAGTTCCAAGGCAGCTACGGAGAAGGTTTTGCCCTGGGGGGCAAGCGGCGCCTGCTCAAGCCGGCGACTTATATGAATCGCTCTGGCGAGGCGGTGCGGGCAGTCCTGGATTGGTACAAGTTGGATCCCAGGTCGGTGCTGGTGGTCTACGATGATGCAGACTTGCCTCTGGGTCGCCTGCGACTGCGGGGATCTGGCTCCGCCGGCGGGCATAACGGCATGAAGTCTGTCATTCAGCACCTGGGCAGCGAAGCCTTCCCTCGCTTGCGCCTGGGCGTGGGCAGACCTAAGGGCAACCAAGACATGGTTGGGCATGTTTTGGGAAGGTTTGAACCTACTGAGCAGGCAGTGCTGGAGCGGGTTCTAAGGGCGGCAGTGGAGGCAGTGGAGTGTTGCTTGCAAGAAGGATTGAGGGCGGCGATGAACCGCTTCAACCCTCTGGATCTCTCTGAGCCGCTATCTGAGCGAGATCGGCAAGATCCGGCAGCTTCTCTCGACCCAGCCAAGACTGGGCCTGGGGAAGGCTGAGGCCGGGATCTTGGGCACTATCCGAGTGAGCAAAGCCGCCTCATCGAGGACTACGTTCGGCCAGCCGCGGCAATTTCTCAGAACCGTCTGACTGCGTCAGGAGGTCGGCTTCCCCAGAGTCACTGGCAGGAGAGGGCAAGGAACCCTCTAGGGATGCTCCCCGCAGGGGCACCCCCAGGTCTAAAAAAGTCAGCAACTCCCCTCCCTCAAATGGAGCGAAGCCGTTCTCCTCCTAAGCCGAACTTTTTACCCTCTCTAGTCGCAAGCTAAGCGGGGCTACGGCTGTTGCAAGAGGTCTTGCCGCACCGCCTCCACATACTGCAGCAGTTTTGGGGATCCCGTGCCCGCAGACCGCCACAGACTCAAGGCGCTTTCCAGATCCGCGGCGGCGCCAGCCTTGTCTTCTCCCTGGTAGGCGCGCGCCATGCCCCGGTGGTAGTACCCTTCAGCCCGCTGCGGCTGCAGCTCAATCGCCCGGCTGAAATCGGCAACGGCTAGTTGGAAGTTGCAGATGCTCCCCCACATCAGGCCGCGATGAAGGTAGGCATCGAAGAGATCGGCGATGTTTTGATTTTGTTTGGCTAGTTCAATGGCCAGGTTAGCTACATCAAATGCTGATTCCAAATGCCCTTGCTCGGCCCAAATGCGGGAGCGCAACAAGTGGAGTTGGGGGTTGCGATAGGCAATGCGATCCAAGGGAGACAAGGTTGCCAAAGCCTGCTCCAGCTCTCCAAAATGCTCGTGCTGAATCCTGGCCTTAAGCAAATAAGCCTCAGGCAAATAGGGATCCAAAGCAATGGCAATGTCCAGATCCCGCAGAGCCCTGAGCACTAGATGGTCAGCAGCTGTCTGCTCTGGCTCGCCCACCTGCGAATACTCCCAGAGGTACTGGGCCCGCTGGAGATAGAGCCGCGCATTTCCTGGCTCCTGCTCAATGAATGGCCCTAGCTGCAGGAGCAGTTGATGAGCCTGGGAGCGCTGCTCAAGCTCTCGTGCCCGGGCTTGCAATTGAGCCTGCCGCCGAAGCAAAGGTTCAGGACCTGGCTTGTCTTTAAATCGCGGCAACTGAGCTTCCTGCAAGAGGGGCACAGAGAGACCTTCCGTGGCCTGCCCCTTGCGCAGCGAGGCCAGCCAACCACACTCGCCGTTCAAGCACAGCCAAGACAGCAAGCCCACCAGGGCCGATCCGGAAAGCAAAAGACTGGGCCTAAGCATGGATCCCACCCCACGAAACAGTGCGGAAGTTGCCTCTAGGCTAGTTCGCCATCGCAGCGGTGTCCAGATTTCTTGGCTACACAGTCGTGCTCCAAAGCCCGAAGGTCTTAGAGGATTTTGCCGCTAGCCAGCTCCACTAAGAGGCGGTTCTTCGCCCGGCCCTCGTCGGCAGCCTGCTCCGACAGCCATAGGGCGGCGACCTTCGACAGCTTGAGAACGATAGGGCTGCACGGAAAAACACTCTCAATTGGTCTGAGGCGCCGGCGGCATTGAGAGAAGTCTCACAGCTTCCTGAGGTTGAGCTTGGAACATTTGGGTTAGTGCGGAAAACCTAAGTGACCAATAAAACTGGGTTTCAAGCCCCGACCTTGGGAGCGGCTTTTTGTATAATGCTCTAGATAGCAGAAAGACAATTTTTTGCATGTACTTTGTCCGCAAGCTCAAGCTGGGAGTTTCAGACCAACTGCAACTTTTGAGCAGAGCCGCAGGCAAG